>JAXISQ010000060.1:0-7993 GCA_034680505.1 Noviherbaspirillum sp. | reverse complement strand
GTGCTAAATCTGCTGCTGTTGCACCCAATGGCGCAACTACATTAATTTGCACACCCATACTTTCTAGTAGCTGAACGATTTCACGCAAATCATCTCTATGTCGAAAACCTAGCGCACTGGGTCCTATGATGTTGCAGCTAGGCTTATCATCTTTTGCCCGTTCAGCCTTTGATTCGGTTCGTGGCTTGGCTAAAGCTCTGACCATTTGATAAAAGGTTTCTGATGCGCCCCAATTTTCTTTTTTCTGATACGAAGGCAATTCCAATGCGACGACTGGTATAGGTAAATTCAGTGCTTTAGCAAGTCCACCTGGATCATCTTGTATTAATTCAGCAGTGCAAGATGAACCCACCATCATGGCTTGTGGTGCAAATCTTTCATAGGCATCTCGCGCAGCTGTTTTAAATAACTCAGCTGTATCTGATCCTAAATCTCGTGCTTGAAACGTGGTGTAAGTAACTGGAGGACGTTTAGGCAAACGCTCAATCATTGTGAAGAGTAAGTCTGCATAGGTATCGCCTTGTGGTGCATGTAAAACATAATGCACACCTTCCATGGCGGTTGCTATGCGCATTGCACCTACATGCGGCGGACCTTCATAAGTCCAGAGTGTTAACTGCATACCGCCTCCCTTTGGATCTTCATGCGTCGCACGATTGGGCGTGTAAAGAGCTCAGCTAAATCTGCACTCTGCTCATAGCCATGCACAGGCGAGAACACTAATTCAATCGCCCATTTGGTTGTGAATCCTTCTGCCTCTAAAGGATTAGCAAGACCTAAACCACAGACCACAATATCGGGCTCTGCAGCACGACAGCGATCTAATTGTTTGTCGACATCTTGTCCTTCGGAGAGTTTTGTTTGCGCCGGCAGTAAAGCGAGTTCATGCGCTAGATGCTGACGATGTAAATAAGGTGTACCTACTTCTGTCAGTTGCATACCTAATTCACGCGCAAGAAAACGTGCGAGTGGAATTTCCAATTGCGAGTCAGGAAAGAAGAAAATTTTCTTTCCTTCTAATTTTTCTTTATGCTTTTCTAATGCACGTGTTGCACGGTCACGCGCTGGCATGGTGACTTGATCAAATTTTTCTTGTGTGATGCCAAATGCATTCGCCGCTGTTTGCATCCATGCTGTAGTGCCTTCCACGCCAAATGGAAAGGGCGCACTTAATAAGGTAGCGCCTCGCTCTTCTAGTGCACGCGACGTATCACCAAGAAATGGTTGAGCTAATAGATATTTAGTATTTGAACCAACTGCTGGCACTGATTGCGAATTTCGTGGTGGGAAAAAACTGAGATTCTCTATTCCCATTTCTTTGAAGCGTCGAGCAAACTGATCTTCCACCACATCAGGCAAGGTACCCACCACCATCAGTGATGGTGATGCATTACTTGGTGCTGAAGGTAATTGTGGAACTAAGGATGCAAGACACGCATCTTCACCCTGTGTGAAGGTTGTTTCTATACCGCTGCCTGAGTAATTAAGAATACGAACATTTGGCAAAAATTCTTTAGACAGTCGCTCTGCAGCTCGTGATAGATCTAACTTTATGACTTCTGATGGGCATGAGCCAACCAGAAATAACATCTTAATATCTGGCCTACGTTCTAATAAACGTTTCACCACTCTATCGAGTTCAGCATGCGCATCCGCCAAACCAGCTAAATCACGTTCATCAATAATTGCCGTTGCAAATCGTGGCTCTGCAAAAATCATCACGCCTGCAGCTGATTGAATTAAGTGTGCGCAAGTGCGTGAACCCACTACAAGAAAAAATGCATCTTGTATCTTGCGATGTAACCAGATGATGCCTGTTAGTCCGCAAAACACTTCACGCTGACCACGCTCTCGCAGTACTGGCGCATCGCTACAACCGCCTGATGGTTTTATAGGAATAATGGCATTCATGCGATTACTCCTTGTGGCTTTATGCTTGTGTTATCAGCTTCACTTTGTGATTGCGATTGCAATCTTGCTGCGCGTAGTTTGAGTAAAAATTGTATGGCATTGATGATGTAAGTAGCGTAGGCCGCTAAAGCTAACAACATTTGTTCTTTGACGCTTAGGCTGCCATTTAACAGCGCAAATAAGTAAGCAGTATGCAGCGCTAGCACTAACATGCTGAACACATCTTCCCAGAAAAAACTATGGGCAAATAGATAGCGCCCAAACACAACCTTTTCCCAAATGCAGCCGGTAATCATGATGGTGTAGAGCAGTAAAGTCTTAATAACGATGGAAATTGTTGCTTCAGTTTCGCCCTGACCAGTCTGCAAATAGCGAAGAACCAATACAACACTTACTAAAAAGACAAAAAATTGTATGGGCGCGAGCAAGCCCTGCACCAAGGTCCAGCGCGTACTATCGCGGCGCTGACGTTCCTCGGGTGTATATAGCGGTCTAATTTGCCGCATTTCTTTATTATCTGAAACCATGTGCACGTCTCCACCGGTTAGTAGCGGTTGAATGCACTGTATGGCGAAGTCTAAAATATGTCAACTAAATGTTACATAAACTAAAATTGACACAATTTCCTATTTCTGGCATTTTTGTAAGACTTTGTTTACACTTTGATTTGTTCGAGCAAAGTTACTAAAAAATAAACTGTAGCCATTATTGAGCTATGGATGAAATCAGGATCCACACCAGCGCTTGGCGGATGGCCAACCGTTCTCTGTGTACCCCGTGTTCTAGGAGACAAGAATGGACAAAGCCCGTAAAGGCGATGGTGATGAGAGCGCGAATTCCAACAATCAGAGCTCGCAATCAGACTGTAATAGTCAAAGCCAACTCTTACCCTTGGTTGAAGCAGAAATTATTCCGCGTTTAATTCAGGCACATAGCCACAGAGAAAATCAAAACGGCATTGAGCCAAAATCTCTGCCGGCAGCTGAAGTGGTGGCCTTTACTCAAGCAATTCTGAAAGAAGACAGTTCCGTTGCGAATGACCAGATTACCAAACTACGTTTGCATGGTTTAGCGCCAGAAGCGATGTATCTCTATTTATTGTCGCCCGCAGCTCGTTATTTAGGCGAGTTATGGGAATCTGATGAATGCAGCTTTTCGCAAGTTACTTTAGGAATCTGGCGCATACAACAGATTATGTATGAGCTAAGTCCTGCCTTTCATGCCAGCCACAAACCCCAACTCAGCACAGATAAACAACCACGTATCTTGATTGCGACCTTACCTGGCTCGCAACATACCTTTGGTTTGTCTATGTTGTCTGAATTTTTCCGCAGTGAAGGATGGGCTGTTTTAGCGATACCTGCTCCAAGCAATCCCGAGTTGTTAGATGCGCTGGTAAGTAATTGGTTTGATATTTTTGCACTATCTATTAGTTTAGATCGTGATCTAGATAATGCAAAAAATGTCATAGAGTTTGCTCGCAAACGTTCTTGCAACCCAGGTATTAACGTTATTGTTGGCGGCCCTCTTTTGCTCAACAATCCCGACGCAGCCGATGCCTTAGGCGCTGACGGCTCATCAATAGATGCTCCAAGTGCGTTGAACCTTGCGTCACAGTTGTTGAAACAACAGCATGAAGTCAGTTTTAATTGACAGATATTTATGACAATTAAAATTGATTAAGTCTCCGTTTAGGGTGACAATATGCAACTGTTTTAAAGCACTATTATCGCCAGTAGGTAACGGCTGTGATCCTCGTGACTCTATTTGACCCCTACTCTGGAATTACCCTTGATCCAATTTGAAACTCCCAAGCAATCACTAGCAGGTCTGAGCATAGAGACTAATGCTGCTCTATTGGCTGCCGCAGCCGATGTGGTGCTTGTTATCGCCGATGATGGAGTTATTCAAGACGTTGCCGTTAGCACTGAAGAACTACCGAGTACTATTGATCAGAGTAATTGGATAGGCAAATCATGGTCTGACATCGTTACGGTTGAAAGCAAATCAAAAATCAGCCGGCTACTCAAAGAAACGAATATTGATGCTAAGCCTATCTGGCGCCAAATAAACATCCCGATACCACGTGGTGTGGATTTGCCTTTTTCATTTTGTGCTGTACCGGTTGGACCTAAAGGCAAAATGATTGCGTTTGGCCGCAACATGCGTGCGCAATCTGATTTGCAACAACAATTAGTCGATGCACAACAAGCGATGGAGCGCGATTATTTACGTCTGCGCCATATGGAATCGCGCTATCGTATTCTGTTCGATCTGACTTCTGAAGGTGTCTTGGTAGTCGATGCAAAAAATCTAAAAATTATTGAAGCCAATCCCGCTGCAGCAACAGCATTCGGCGAGACTTTGCGCCGCCTTATTGGTCGCAGCATTTTAGATTGTGTAGATGGAAATTCGCGTATTAGTCTTAGCCGCTTACTCGACACCGTTAAAGCCAATGGTAAGCCAGATCAAACGGATGCAAAAATAAGCAGCGGCGTAAGCAAACTAACGCTGGCAGCTTCTATGATGCATGAAGAAGGTGGCGAATTATTTCTTTTGCGCGTAGCGAATAGTCAGCAACCGCAAGCAGCTAGCGGTAGTGCGGTTCAAGCGGCCATCGTACTAAAAGTACTTGAACAAGCTCCAGATGCCTTTGTTGTGACCGACAACAATGGTGAAGTGGTAGCAGCCAATCGCGCGTTTATCGATATGGCGCAACTCAGTCGACCGGAGCAAGCGGTAGGTGAATCCTTAGACCGATGGTTGGGTCGTGCCGGTGTAGACATGAATGTGTTGCTTGCGAATTTACGTCAGCGCGGCTCTGTCAGACTATTTGCAACTACCTTCCGCAATGAAAATGGTGCCGCGATACCGGTGGAAATTTCTGCTGTGTCCGTCCCACAAGGTGAGCAGATTACACTGGGATTCACTATCCGCGATGTAGGTCGCAGACTAGGTAGCGATAACCTTACCCGACATGAAATGCCACGTTCGGTTGAACAACTTACCGAATTAGTCGGCCGTGTACCTTTGCGAGAAATCGTAGGCGAAACCACGGAATTAATCGAAAAACTCTGCATAGATGCGGCACTTCAACTCACCCAAGATAATCGCGCGACAGCCTCTGAAATTCTAGGTCTGTCACGCCAAAGTCTCTATGTGAAGTTACGTCAATACGGCCTAGGCAATCTGGGCGGCGACGACAACTAATTCCTGCTTGTTGGTCTAGTAAGGGATTTACAAACTTAACGAAGAAAAAAGTGTCAATTTTAATTGACGCTTTAAAGTGTCACAGGCACAATCGTCTGATGGCACGTCCAACTTTCTCGGCTTTCACCGAACTCCTAAAACCCATCACTTGGTTTCCACCCATGTGGGCCTTTGCCTGTGGCGTAGTCGCTTCCGGCGTCGCACCTACTGGACAGTGGGTACTGATTATCACGGGTATTTTGCTAGCTGGCCCTTTAGTTTGCGCAACTAGCCAAGCAGTCAATGATTGGTTTGATCGTGAAGTCGATGCGATTAATGAGCCACATCGACCGATACCTTCTGGCCGTATGCCAGGTCGATGGGGTTTATACATCGCCATTATGTGGACCGGACTTTCACTCTTGGTAGCAACCGTACTTGGCCCTTGGGGTTTTGCTGCTGCTACGACTGGCTTATTGTTGGCATGGGCCTATAGCGCACCGCCTTTACGACTGAAAAAAAATGGTTGGTGGGGCAATGCTGCGTGCGGTCTTTCTTATGAAGGATTGGCATGGGCGACTGGTGCTGCCGTTATGGCTGGAGGAGCTTTGCCTCACACGCCTTCTTTGATGCTTGCTTTGCTGTATAGCATTGCTGCACACGGCATCATGACTTTAAATGATTTCAAATCTGTTGCTGGCGATAGTCAGATGGGCATCGCTTCTTTACCCGTGCAATTAGGTGTGGATGGTGCAGCACGCACAGCCTGTTGGGTTATGGCAGTGCCGCAAGTTGTGGTGATCATCGCGTTATTTGTATGGAATCAACCTTGGCATGCATTCGCAGTAATAGCGCTGCTAGCAGGACAAATAAAATTAATGCGCCATTTCATTGCAGCGCCAGTAGAACGTGCACTTCTATTTTCAGGTTTTGGTGTGCCGCTATTAGTTGCAGGCATGATGGTTTCAGCATTTGCTTTGCGAGCGGGTGGTCTATGACAACAACAGCTCGCATCTTTGGTTGGACTGACATCCTACGACTAGGACTAGTACAAGCCTGTCTCGGTTCGATTGTGGTGTTAATGACTTCTACACTCAATCGCATCATGGTGGTAGAGCTTGCACTACCTGCTTTACTTCCTGGTGCATTAGTCGCTTTACATTATTTAGTGCAAGTGTCACGTCCTCGTATGGGACATGGATCAGATCAGGGTTCACGTCGCACACCATGGATTTTGGGTGGCATGTTCACACTCGCAGTCGGTGCACTGTGCGCTACGCTCTCCACATGGCAACTTGCTAGCTCACCTTTTTCTGGTGTGCTGTTAGCAGGCTTAGGTTTTGTATTGATTGGTTTAGGTGTAGGCGCTGCAGGTACATCACTATTAGTCATGCTCGCTATGCGCGTTAAACAAGAACGTCGTGCTGCAGCAGCCACCATCGTTTGGTTAATGATGATCGTTGGCTTTGCCGTTACCGCAGGCACTGCAGGAAAACTTCTTGATCCTTATACGCCTATGCGTTTATTGATCGTTACCGGATCAATTTGCGTGATTGCATTAGTCATCACTGCCTTAGCACTATTCAAATTAGAAGGTCATCATGTAGCAACGACTACGACTGCATCACAGTCAGTAAGTTTTCGCACTGCCTTACAAGAAGTCTGGCAAGAAGCTGCTGCACGTCAGTTCACGATCTTTATTTTTATTTCTATGCTGGCTTACAGCGCACAAGATTTAATTCTTGAACCATTCGCGGGAACAGTGTTTGGTTTTACACCTGGTGAGTCAACCAGTCTCTCGGGAGTGCAACACGGTGGCGTCTTACTCGGCATGATACTGGTGGCATTAGTAGGTAGTCGCTTTGCAAATTCACGATTAGGTTCATTACGCACTTGGTGTGTAGGTGGATGTCTAGTTTCTGCACTCGCCTTAGCTGGTCTCGCAATCGCAGGTTATGTAGGACCGCCATGGCCATTAAAAGCAAATGTGTTTTTAATGGGTGCTGCGAATGGCGCATTTTCAATTGCTGCTATTGGTCAAATGATGCGACTTGCAACCGAAGGCAGAGCTGCACGTGAAGGTGTCCGCATGGGCTTATGGGGTGCAGCTCAAGCAATTGCATTTGGATTTGGTGGTTTGATTGGTACTGCAGCTAGTGATCTCGCACACTGGTTGATTGCTTCAACTGGCGTTGCTTATGGCAGTGTGTTTGCTGCTGAAGCCCTGCTATTTATTTTATCTGCCTTACTTGCTTCTCGTATCAGTATGCAAGCGCATCATCAACATGAACAACCTAGTGGTATGGCGCAAGCTTCTTTTTCATAATTTTTTTCACAACATAACAGCACGCACACCTTAACGGAGGATGCAATGCAAGAGACTGAACAATTTGATGTCGTAGTCGTTGGTGGTGGCCCTGCAGGTGCAACTGCAGCACATGATTTAGCGCGTCGCGGTCGTAAAGTTTTATTACTCGATCGTGCAGGTCGTATCAAACCTTGTGGTGGTGCTATCCCTCCGCGTGCGATTCGTGATTTTGATATTCCTGATCATTTACTAGTAGCTAAAGCGCGTTCAGCTCGTATGATTGCGCCATCCAATAAAAGAGTCGACATTCCCATAGAAAATGGTTACGTCGGCATGGTTGATCGTGAAGTTTTTGATGAATGGTTACGTGAACGTGCTGCCTCTTGTGGCGCGATTCGTCGCAATGGCAAATTTGAATTAATTAGTACTGATACTGATGGTACTAGTATCGTTGAATATGAAGATGGCCATGATGGCACACGCCATTCTGTACGCGCTAAAACTATCATAGGCGCAGATGGTGCAAAGTCTGCTGTAGCGAAACAAACTATACCTGGCGCAGAAAAAACCAAGTATGTGTTTGCT
>JAXISQ010000059.1:0-7996 GCA_034680505.1 Noviherbaspirillum sp. | reverse complement strand
TTAGAATGTGACGGCGATACAGGCTCTTTAGATATTGAATTACTTGAAGTGTTATCTAATTGGGTTGTTATTTTTGTTGAACTGACGGTTGGATCTTTACTAGGACTTGTATTCATACTGTTAGTCGTATCATTACCAACCACTTCATCTGATGGAAAAAAATTTATTTCGCCTGTTAATTTTTTTAAATTTAAAGGTGACAGACTTTTACGTGGACTCAACGATTTCATCTCTCCTTTAAATTCAGGTTGTTTTTCTGATTGACTTTTCTTCAGTATCACATCTTGTGGCTCTGAGAGTGGTTTCTGCGATTGTGAAAGCATTCTGGGAGTCGTTAAGTTTGACTCGGGTGATTTCTTATCTTGTACTTTGTAATCCGATTTTTCTTTTTCTTCTGATCTCTGTGTTTCTATAAGATCGTGATGATGTTTAAAACTAAGTCGTCGTGTGTTTAATTTTTTATCAGCCATTGCGTTTCCTATTCCATGAAATGTGAAGAACGCAATGAGTACGAATTAATGCTATTTGGGTTCCTCCTATAAATTAATCGGCATAGATGATTGTCAGTTTTCGTTAATCGAACCTTTATTAATAATATTTATGCTCACTAGCTGCGACTTGCTTACTTACTCGCTTCAAGCACGACACTGCGACTAGTTGTAGATCACACAACCTCTTACTTAAAATTTTATTTATTTGATAATAAAATGCCTCTTAAGCCTTTCCTTGACTGTGAGACCCCACACGCATATATTACTGACCGACCGGTTAGTAATTTCCCCTCGTGATGTCCACTACCTTAGAAATTAAATCCAAGCCCCGTTGGGAGCGCCGTAAAGATGCGCGTCCGCAGGAATTA
Organism: Noviherbaspirillum sp.; assembly: GCA_034680505.1. Lineage (GTDB taxonomy): Bacteria > Pseudomonadota > Gammaproteobacteria > Burkholderiales > Burkholderiaceae_D > Pernthalerella. The sequence goes on along the minus strand of JAXISQ010000059.1, from coordinate 7,137 downwards.
TTAGCAGCTGCTCTCGATATTTTTGTTGAGCGCGGCTATGCAGCCACTCGCCTTGATGATGTAGCTGCACGCGCAGGCGTCTCAAAAGGCACACTTTATTTATATTTTGAAAACAAAGAAGAGCTATTTAAAGCGGTAGTGCGTGAAAATCTCCTTCCTGCTTTGAATGAAGCAGAAGATTACGTAGAAAATTATTCTGGCAGCAGTACCGACTTACTCAGAGAATTTATTCTGGCTTGGTGGAAGCGTATAGGCGCTACTAAGCTATCCGGCATTACCAAGCTAATGATGGCAGAATCAGGCAACTTCCCAGATGTTGCCAACTTTTATCATGAAGAAGTGATCTCACGCGGGAATGCATTAATTATTCGCGTACTCGAACGCGGCATGAAAAACGGTGAATTTAGGCGCATCGATAAAACCAATGCCAACTTGATTATTGTTGGTCCAGTGTTAATGCTGATGATGTGGAAGCACTCTTTCAACGCTCTTCAACCTCACCCCATCTCTGAGGACGAGTATTTGGATTGTTTTCTGGATTTGATTACACGCGGCTTGCATGCTGCTCCATCCTCTTTTTCGAATACTCAGTAAATTTATGCAAAATCGTTCTCCTCGTCGTCTAATATTTTTTATTCTCCTCATCGTTGTTGTTGGACTAGCAGCGAGCTTTTGGAATCGACCTACTCAACCCTCGAATCCAACCACAACCTCAGCTGCCGCAGGTACAACAACAGCAAGTAAAAATACAGCTCTAGAGTTTCTGCCTCAAGAAATTTTTAAAGTATCAGCCACAGAATTAAAACAAACCATGGCTTTATCCGGTGCTCTGCGTGCCGTGGATCAAGCTAGTGTGAAAGCAAGAGTTGCTGCAGAAGTACGTGAAGTCCTAGTTCGTGAAGGTGAATCAGTCACAGCTGGTCAAGTACTCGTGCGTATGGATACCAGTGAATTTCAAGCGCGGGTTGACCAAGCTAAAGGTAATTTACATGCTATGCGTGCACAACTCGATATCGCCACCAAGAATCGTGATAACAACCGTGCCTTACTCGATAAGGGATTTATCTCACGCGCCGCATTTGATAACACCGCTAGTCAATATGCTGCAGCACAAGCGAATGTAGAGTCAGCACAAGGCGCATTAGATCTCGTACAAAAATTACTCAACGATAGCGTAGTGCGAGCACCAATCTCCGGCTTGATTGCAGTGCGTAATGTGCAGCCTGGTGAAAAAGTATCAACGGATTACAAATTACTCGATATCGTGAATTTGAAAAAAATGGAAGTTGAAGCCTTAGTGCCAACTAGTGATATCGCGCACATAAAAATTGGACAAATCGTTCAATTACACATTGAGGGTTTAGCAGATCAATTCACTGGTCATGTAACGCGGATTAATCCTGCTACCCAAGCTGGCTCACGTTCTATCGCCATTTATATACAAGTCGCCAATCCTCAAGACATTCTCAAAGTAGGTATGTTTGTTGATGCACAACTTGTTTTGCGTACTAAAGCTAATGTCATCGCTATTCCGCAAACTGCCCTTCATAAAGAAAGCAGCGGCGCTTATGTCTATGCAATAGAGAACAACATCATCGTTAGAAAAATCGTCACTCTAGGCCAAGAGGGACGGAATGGTGAAGTCGCATTAATAGAAATCACGTCAGGTCTTAAAGCCGATGATCAAATCGTGAAAACAGATATGGGTAATCTGCGTCCAGGCACTGCAGTTCGCATTACCAACGCCTCTGCTAATAAATAATTTAAAGATTACACACCATGTGGTTCACGCGTATAAGCATAGGCAATCCCGTTCTGGCCACCATGATGATGATGGCCTTTGTGGTGCTAGGTCTTTTTTCTTATCAACGCTTACGCGTCGATCAATTCCCTGATGTTACTTTCCCTGTTGTCGTTGTACAGACTGAATATCCTGGTGCCTCACCTGAAACAGTAGAAACTGATATCACACGTAAAGTAGAAGAAGTCGTTAATACAATTAATGGCATTAACAGTCTGACTTCTCGCTCGTATGAAGGCCAATCTGTCGTCATCATAGAATTTAATCTCACGATAGATCCCGCTCAAGCAGCACAAGATGTACGCGAAAAAGTCGCATTAATAAAAACAATCTTTCGCAAAGAAGTAAAAGAACCCCGCATATCGCGTTTTGATCCCGCTGATAGACCTATCTTTTCTATTGCAGTCAAAAATCAAACTGGTAAAAATACCTACAACATGCGTGAGCTGACCACAGTCGCTGATCAGCTGATTAAAAAACGTTTAGAAAATGTGCGTGGTGTTGGTTCAGTCACGATTGTTGGTGGCGTAAAACGTGAAATTCAAATTTACGTCAAACCTAGCGAGATGGAAGCATTAGGGCTAGGTGTAGATCAAATCATTAATGCCATTCGCAGTGAAAATCAAGAGCTGCCAACAGGTGCAGTTCGTGCCTTATCGAATGAACAGGTCGTACAAGTCAGAGGTCGTATTAATCGCCCTGAAGATTTTGCGCGCATCGTTGTCGCTCGACGCGGTGGACATGCGGTCACTTTAGGACAAGTTGCACGTATCGTTGATAGCCAACAGGAACAAGAAAGTCTGGCACTCTTTAATGGTCAGCATACGCTCGCTCTAGATATCTTAAAAGCGCAAGGCGAAAACACCATCACAGTTGCAGATGGACTAAAAAAAGCGATCGCTGAATTACAACCAACATTAGATACGCTACATCCTGGTGTGCAATTAGACGTTATTAAAGATGGCTCACGTCAAATTCGTGTAGGTGTAGAAAATGTTAGACGCACTTTAATTGAAGGTGCATTACTGACTATTCTCATTGTTTTCTTATTTTTGAATTCTTGGCGCTCTACCGTCATCACTGGACTGACTTTGCCAGTCGCTTTAATCGGCACCTTTCTTTTCATGGACATGTTTGGTTTCACCATTAACATGATTACCTTAATGGCTTTGTCCTTATGTGTAGGTTTGTTGATTGATGATGCAATTGTTGTGCGTGAAAATATTGTGCGCCATGCAGGCATGAAAGTGAATGGACTTTATAAAACGCATAAAGATGCGGCATTAGAAGGTACAGCTGAAATTGGGCTCGCTGTATTAGCGACGACTTTTTCTATTGTGGCTGTGTTTTTACCGGTGGGTTTCATGGGCGGCATCATCGGTCGCTTCTTTCATCAATTCGGCATTACCGTCACTGCTGCTGTCTTGATTTCTATGTTTGTCTCATTCACCCTAGATCCTATGTTGTCTTCTGTTTGGCGCGATCCTGCAGTACATGGACATACTGGAGAACGTCGTGGTTGGTATGCCAATAGCATAGGACGTGTACTAGAAAAATTTGATCATTTTGTGCAATGGCTATCCGCTATTTATCAAGTTGCCCTGACATGGTCACTTAAACATCGCATCGCCACCTTGGTATTGGCTATCGTGACATTTATTGCTGGTCTAGCTTTACCAGCTTCTGGTTTAATCGGCAGTGAATTTGTACCGCAAGCAGATTATTCTGAAACTGGTGTTGTATTCAATACGCCTATAGGTTCTTCTTTAGAGTTCACTGAGAGTAAAGCTTTACAAGTAGAACGTGCATTACGTGAAATGCCAGAAGTAGTGGATGTGTATATCAGTATTAATACCGGTACTGCACAAGGCAAAAATTATGCAACTGCTTATGCCCGACTGCTGCCACGCAGTCAGCGTAAACGCAGCACAAAAGAATTAAATCAACCATTGCGCGACAAACTAGCCAGCATACCTGGCATTACTGTGACTCACGTCGGCACCTTAGATGGTGTAGGTGGTGATAACAAACAAATTCGTTTATCCATATTAGGTACTGATCTTAAACAGCTCGCCAAACTCGCAGACGAAGCAAATACCAGAATTAAAGCGATACCTGGCATTGTGGATCTAGATTCAAGTTTAAAACCGAATAAACCAACCATATGGATAGAACCACATCGCGATCTCGCAGCTGACTTAGGTGTGGGTGTGGCGCAAATTGGTAATACCTTGCGTCCTTTATTAGCCGGCGAAGCTGCCAGTACTTGGCGCGCACCGGACGATGAAAACTATGACGTGAATGTACGACTCGCTCCAGAAGATAGAAACAATATCCATGATCTTTCACGCTTAATGCTACCTAGTACACAAACCAACAGCGATGGCTCACCGCGCATGGTGCCTTTAAAACAGGTTGCCAGCATAGAACTAGCTTCTGGCGCAAATCAAATTAACCGACGTGATTTAAATCGCGAAGTTGAACTTTCAGCCAATGTAATAGGTCGATCTGCAGGACAAGCGAATGCAGAAATTAAACGCGCTCTTGATGGTATGAATTGGCAACCAGGCTATCGATATCAAGTCGGTGGTGCGGCAAAAAATATGCAAGAGTCTTTTAACTATGCACTGTCAGCTCTATTGTTAGCCATCATCTTCATCTACATGATTTTAGCTTCGCAATTCGGTAGTTTTTTACAACCGATTGCCATTATGTCTGCATTACCTTTAACATTAATTGGTGTGTTTTTATCGCTATTACTATTCCGCTCAACGCTGAATTTATTTTCTATCATTGGCTTTGTGATGTTGATGGGTCTAGTTACTAAAAACGCCATTCTTTTAGTCGATTTTGCAAATCAAGCACGTAAAGCAGGCGCAGAGCGTAATGCAGCTTTATTAGAAGCAGCGCATGTACGTTTAAGACCGATTTTGATGACCACACTCGCCATGGTATTTGGCATGATTCCGCTCGCATTGGGTATGGCAGAGGGATCTGAACAACGTGCCCCTATGGGTCAAGCTGTCATAGGTGGCATTATCACTTCCTCCATACTGACACTGGTCGTAGTACCTGTGATTTACACCTGGATGGATGATTTCGCAATGTGGGGTCGACGTAAGATGGGCTTAGATGAAACGGCTCTCTAAGAAACTGGAAGGTTTGTGATTTACGCAGTTTTGTTTAGCAAAATAATTCATGCTGTGATTTGATAAAATCGAGCAGATTGAATGCATTTATTTTTTAATTATTTTTATGTGATGGTGGAGTGAGAAATGAATCTAGAACAAGCGCGTTTTAACATGATCGAACAACAAATTCGTACATGGGATGTACTCAATCTGGATGTATTACAAACACTGGTCGATGTAAGACGTGAAGACTTCGTACCTGTGGCTTGCCGCAGCTTGGCTTTTATGGATACAGAAATTCCACTGCCCGGCGGTCAACATATGCTCTCACCTAAACTCGAAGCTCGTTTATTGCAAGAGTTAGCGCCTACTAAACAAGAATCGGTTTTAGAAATCGGTACAGGTTCAGGTTATATGGCCGCTTTATTAGCGCATCATGCACACCATGTAACCACAGTCGAGATTGATGCAGCATGTCATGCACTTGCTAGTAAAAATCTCAGCGACTACGGCATACATAATGTCAGCGCTGTATGTGGAGATGGCGCAATGGGTTGGACAGCGCAATCCAGTACGTATGATGCCATCTTATTGTCTGGATCAGTGCCAGCCGTTCCTGATGAAATACTCAAGCAACTTAAAGTAGGTGGTCGCTTAATCGCCATCATAGGTGATGCGCCAATTATGTCTGCTTGCTTAATTACGCGTAGAACAGCAGATGCATGGGATACACAAAAATTATTTGAAGCAAATATTACGCCATTACGTAATGTAAAAAAACCATCTGCATTTCATTTTTAAAATTTTAATTTGAAATGTCGTAAACATCATTGTGAAACAATTTTTAATTAAATTAACACCTGTATGCAATATTTAACCGTACAAGAGTTAGCGATGTGGTTGGCAGATAGCTCTAGACCTCAGCCAGTGCTACTTGATGTGCGTGAGGCTTGGGAATATGAGACTTGCCATATACAAGGCTCTTTACTTATTCCTATGTCTAGCATACCTGCACGTCAGGAAGAGCTAGATCCAGAACAACCTGTCGTCTGTATTTGCCATCATGGCGCACGCAGTATGCAAGTAGGTGCATTTTTAGAACGCGCAGGATTTGAACACGTAGTGAATTTAACCGGCGGTGTGCATGCCTGGGCCGTGGAAATTGATAGCAACATGGCGACTTATTAAACTTGTTTTGTCATTAAAACAAAACTAACTGAATTAACTGGAAGAATAATGCGAAGAACTCAACTAGCTACACTGGTAGCAGGCGCGCTGTTAGCGATGAATGCTCAGGCACTAGATTTAATGGAAGCACTGAATGCTGCGCAAGCTTATGACAGTCAATTTATGAGCGCACGTGCTGCGCGCGAAGCTAGTGCAGAAAAATTACCACAAGGCCGCTCAGGTTTGTTACCTAGTGCAACTCTAAGTGGTAGTTATTCAAAAATTGAAGGCAATGGATCTTTTACTATTCCTTCTGCATTTCAAAGGACTCTTGATTACAGCTCAAAAGGATACCAACTTCAATTGAAGCAGCCAATTTTTAATTTAGCAAGTATTGATCTCTTTTCACAAGGTAAGTTACAAACTGCTATCGGTGATGTACAGTTTGAACAAGCAAAAATGGATTTATTGCTACGTGTCTCTCAAGCGTATTTCGATGTACTCGCTGCACAAGATGCGATTAGTTTTATTCAAGCGCAAAAATCAGCAATCACAGAACAACTCGCTTCAGCTAAACGTAATTTTGAAGTGGGCACTGCTACCATTACTGACACCCATGAAGCACAAGCACGTTACGACCTCACCTCGGCACAAGAAATTGCGGCAACTAACGATCTAGAAATCAAACGTAATGCCCTCGCTGTTGTGATTGGCAAAACTCCTACTGAATTAAATCAACTAAGCCCAGGTATCAAACTCTCCACACCAGAACCTGCCAATGTAGATAAATGGGTAGAAAATGCAGCTACTGGTAATGTCGGTGTTGTTGCACAAAAATTAGCACTTGATATCGCGAAGCTAGAAATCAGTCGTAATCGTGCAGGTCATTTTCCTACTTTTGATGCAATTGCTTCTCGCAGTCGAACACAAGGATTCTCTAGCGATCCTTTGGCTGTCATTGAAAGTACTTCTCTTGGTGTACAGCTTAATATTCCACTTTTTTCTGGTTTTGCAGTGACGAGCAAAGTACGTGAAGCG
>JAXISQ010000058.1:0-8018 GCA_034680505.1 Noviherbaspirillum sp. | reverse complement strand
TGCGGCTGCTTGTAACAATGCATGTTCAGAAATTTCATCAGAATAGGAAAATGCAGTTTTATCACCTGAGACTGCACGCACACCTACGCCCTGATCTATTGAGAAGCTACCTGTCTTGACGATGCCTTCTTCTAAACTCCAACTTTCACTACGCGTGAATTGAAAATATAAATCGGCATAATCGACACGATGCGTAAAGATGGCACCCAAACTCTTGAGTAAATGTCCCTCATCTAAGCCGTAAGGTGTAAGCAAAATATCGCGCGCAATGCGTTGGGTATGCAAATTAGGTTCGGTGAGCTTCATGTGGTCTATCGTAGTCAACAGGGATTCAAAATGGTTTAGGTGCGCAAGAACCTGCGCAAAACATGGAAATCATACTGGATTGCAGCATCTCTCGCTGAATCACCCAATCAGGCGGAAAATGTGAGCTTTCTGTGCTCCAAAGCGGGCAAGCTTGTACGCACCTCATTCAGCTTGGCAGGATCTAGATCGCCTATGACAAAGCCCTCTCCTTCTACCAGCTCAGCTTGCACTTCGCCCCAAGGGTCGACCAACATGCTATGCCCCCAAGTACGGCGACCATTTTCATGCACACCACCTTGCGCTGCGGCCAACACATAACACTGGTTTTCTATTGCGCGTGCCCGCAATAAAATCTCCCAATGCGCACGACCTGTGGTGTAAGTAAATGCGGCAGGCATGACGATAAGATCACACACTTGCATAGCGCGAAATAATTCAGGAAAACGTAAGTCATAACACACTGCTAAACCTATGCGCGCATGCGGTGTTTCTAATACGACGACATCATCACCCGCTGTAATGGTACGGGACTCATCATAAGATTCATCACCACGTGTAAAACCAAATAAGTGCATCTTGTCATATCGCGCTACTTGATGACCTTGTGCATCATAAGCTAACAAGGTATTCAACACTTTGCCTGGCTCTGAAGATATCAGTGGAATGGTTCCACCTATTAAACATACGCCATATTCACAAGCGAGATTAGACATGAAATCTTGTAAGGGACCTACACCGGGTTCTTCTGCATACGCTAATTTATCGGTATCACGTCGTCCTAAAATAGACCAATACTCAGGTAATAAAATAATCTTTGCACCTTGCTCAGCAGCTTCTCCGACTAATTTATGAGCATGTTGCATATTGATCTCTGGTGAAATACTAGAGACCATTTGTATCGCTGCGATTTTTATAGATGCATGCATAAAGGATTAAATGTAGATTTACTCAAACTTATAAAAATCAACTACCACGTAATATGAAATGACTAAAATATGAGTAGTCAGATTTAACGCACTGTATCTGTAGGATCGGTTGCTACTTTACGCTTGGTCGCCATTTTTTTAATAGTAGGATCTTTCCAAGGACCTGTGATTTGATATTCCTGCGTGAAGGCTTGTGCGAGAGGATTCTTCAAAACGAATTGCGCCAAGAAACTACCTAAGCCAATAATAGGATTAACAGCCAAACCATAAGCTACTGATGCAGCACCTGCATTCAATTCAGGTATCACCACCACATTTAAATTTTGTGTTTCATCTTTCAAGTCCACACTGCCATCCATTAACACCACGCTACTAGTACCGCGCATCTTAAACGTGTCAGTTTTAATGACACCACGTGAAATATTCGCAGTCGATGCAATACCATCAAACGCAAAACCTTCAGAGAACACATCGCGAAAATCCAAGGTCAGTCTTCTAGGCAAAGCTTGCAAACTCATGACGCCTAATAACTTCGATACGCCAGGTTCAACTTTTAAGAACTGACCATTGGCTAACTTCATACTCAGATTACCTGATAGCGTCGGTAGATCAAAAGAATATGGCGCTCCTTTCCAAGCAAGCTCACCATCTATATTTCCTTTGCCAGCTTTAAGCATTTTTTCAAAGCCAAATCTATCGAGCAAACGACCAGCGTCAATAATCTCTAAATCCACTGTCATTGCTGACTGACTATCTCCTGCAATGCTAGTCCATTTACCGCTTGCTTTTAAGATGGCATCAGGATTTGTCACAATCAATTTATTAATTCGCCATTCTCTTGCCATGACAGGGCCCGAGTTAGTAGCAGAAAGTTCAACTCGACCAAGCTTAATACCCATGAGTTCTAGATTATCAGCTATCAAATCTATACCCGGTAATTGCGTGCCCGTTGATTTACCACTCAAAATTTCGGTGACATCCGAGGTGTTAGTTTTCGGAATAACGAGTGCAACTAAACGAGCAGTTATTTTCCCTGCTCCACGCTCAGAGCTAGGATCGTTCCATAGCAAATTACCGACCGCCTGATCCGAACGTAAATTGATACTCCATCCATCACGAGCATGGGTGGCTGATAAAGCAACGCTAGTCAGCGGCTTGCCAGATACGATGAGCTCAGGTGTTTGTATACTTATAGAGTCAGGTGATACATAGGGAGCAAAATCTAAACTTGCCTCATTAGTAATGCGCGCTGCTGACGGATCAGGCGCAATACCAGAGAGGACTTTATTCCAATTGTCGATATTCACACTAGGCAAACTGACATTCAATACTAAGCCTTGTTCAGATTGAGGAATCGTTGAGTTAACACCAATTCCACCACGACTCATTTTCCAAGAGGCGGATTTGGTATTAGGCTTCTGTAAGAGATAACGGGCTGATACTGATCGACCAAGATTAATACGTGCTTCCTGGTATTGCATAAAATTATCGGATGTTGCGGTTGGCAACAATGAAAACTTCAACAACATAGATTCAGCTGCAGATTTTCCTAATGGCGCAGGTAGATCTATACTTAAACCAAATAAATTCGTATCGAGCGTGAATTCAGGATGTTGATTCTTCACTCGAAAATTTGCACTATACCGTGTACTACCCGTTAATCTTTTTGTCAGTTTACGCATAGAAGAACTAGGAAATGCTTTTACCAAACCTTCGGTCGTCACAGAACCATCCATGCTAATTTGCGTACTACCATCGCGCTGCACACCGCCATTAAAATTCACTTGACCGCCTATAAAATTAGCTTGTACTCCTGAAAGTAAAAAACCTTTCTCAGAAAAACCAATCTCACCTCGTGTTTGTTGTAACAGCGGCATACCACGGAATAACTGTATGTCATTACCTGATAAAACTAACTTCCCTTGAATTTGTTCCGCTATCGTTGCCCCTAGCGGTATGTTCATGTGTAAATTTATTTTTGCATTACCCCATGCTTTGGTCTCATCAATCACACCACCCATGAGATCAGAAACAGGAGAAGCATTGACGTAATTCACCATAGACTGCAAAGAACCATTCGCAATGCCCGTCACTTCTAAGATACTGTCTTCTATCCAATAGTTTGGAATTAACACTTCAATATCAGACAAATTCACATCGTTAGTACGAGCACTATCGGCATGTATTTTTAGACTAGTTTTATCTAATAATAAATTGCCACGTATGTCCTCTAACTTTGGCCACGCAGATGTGCGATTACTATGCACCAATCCATAATCAGGATCGAGCTTGCCGCCTATAATATTGCCATTGATTTTAAATACGCCTAATGGCTTATCACCCGATTTTTTTACCTCAAAGGGAAAATCATCAAGGTTACCTTGCACAATAATGTCTATGTTTTCACCTTTACCATCTAGCAGTGCGCCAGCCATCCATGACCGCGTGTCGCGTGGAATTGTAAGAGGGAGATATCTATAAACTTTAGATAAAGCGATATCAGGTATATGCACTTTCAAATCTATGCTACCTGATGATGAATCAAAATTTTTCAATGGCAGCAAGTACTGCCCAGAAACCGATGCTTGTATTCCATCCTGCAAAAATTGCAAACTACTGATATTGATATTGATATGTTCGCGGTTTTTAAAAGACCAACTCGACCTTAAATCGAGTTGATCAAACTTAAAATCAGGATTGGAAAATAAATTTAGCAAACTTATCTTTGCATGATCACCTTGCACATTGAGCTTACCACCTGATTGATCTGCACTCACTTCACCTGACAAACCCTCAAATTCAGGAATAAATTCTTTTAATTCCTTTGAATTACTCGAGGGTGATTTTTTAACGCCCTTGAGTGCAAGTGCAGAAAATTTTCCTTTGATTTCGTAATTTGCAGTACCTAATTGCTCACCTTCCCAACGAATAAGAAAATCATTTAAAAGACCATGCGGCCTAAACTCTTCCAATATTTGTTTTTCTTTTTCGCCTAAAGGTAAATGCCTAGCTAACTGTGCCAAGGTATCTAAATCTAAAGCAACGACACTAAATTCATGCCTTTCTAATTTGGAAGCACTACCCGCGGTATAAATACTATTGACCGTCGTTGCTGGTAACACTGTTCCTTGATCTGTACGCAATGAAAAATTTGTTAACTTAAGTGCATGTCCATGCTGTCCAAAAGAAAAAATTCTGTCTTTTAAACCTACTGCAGCTTCACCAGCAGATATTTGTCCACTGACTTCGACTAATTTTAATGGCGCTAAATTTTTTGCTAACTGCACAGTTAAATCTTTTAATGCTACATCGGCTGTGAAATTAGAAACAACTGCACGATCAAAATTCAACCATGCTCTCACCGAACCTTCACCACCTTCAACTGGAAAGGGGTAGTCTATAAATTTTTTCCAATCATCTAAACGCGTGTTACGCCAATCAAGATAAATTTCACCTTTCCATTTTTTGTAATCGGAAATTTTTGCTGTAAAAGCAGGATGTGAGAAATGTGCTCTTACGTCAATTGGTGCAGCCAAATGACTAGGCGGCGTTGCTTTGATTGAAAACTGATGGCTAAACCAATTATTACGTAAAACAAAATTTACATCTTTTAGTTCTAGCAGTGGCGCTTCACGTAACTTATCTTCCCATCGTAGAGATCCGTTCAAGATAGAAATCTGCTTTTGAGTCAACAGCCAATCCAAACCATGTTCATCTTCTGTTTGGCTCGTGTTTAAAGCAATACCTGCAATAAAAATTTGTCCAGTTTCATCGCGCAGAATTTCTAGATCAGGCTGTAATATTTCAAGCGCCTCTAAACGTAATTGCCCTGTAACCAAACTCATCCAAGATAGTGTGGCATCTACTTCAGGCAATGTGAGTGCCGCCTCATCACCATCACCGTAGACCACCACACCTTTCAACTGCAACCTGGGATGCAAACCAATCCAGCTCGCATCAATTTGATCAACAGTGATGAGCTTGCCAATAAAATGACTGGAGATACGTTCAATATCTGATTTATACACACCAACGTTAGGCAAAATCACATAACGTAGTGATAAAAAAATACCGCAAAATAAAAAATACGCAATCAATACTGCTGCAACAGTAAAGCGCAATATGCGATGTGAACGGTAATTAAATTCTTTATAAGCCGCAAAAACGCTAGCCCAAGCTTGAAGCAGGGACACTCTGATACGATCAATAGTGATAAAAAAACGCGACATTAAAATAGATGTTTATGGGCGCAGTTAAATAGTTATAGTTAGCCTGCCCCCAGCCCTTGGACAAACACGTAGTATTGATAGAAATTACTGTCTGAGGAATGTCGCATTGTGCCAAATCTTGGCAATGCATGCGTTAGATCTCATAAAGCGGTACGTTATCATATTTACATTACAGATGGATAAATCCATCTATAAACTTTGCTGTCACTTTTACTAAAACTCTAGCTATGACGACTCCATCAAACGGCTTGCCTGATCTAGGTTCCCGATTTGTTCAACGCTGGCTCGCTGCAAAGCCAGAAAATGCACAAGCATTGCATGCACTTTGTGCGCTTCCGCTCACAGAGGTGGCATTGGAGTCCCTGCTACAAACACAACTGAACTCAGGGCTAAGCTTAGACTCTGCTATGCGGCGCTGTCGCAATCTGCTTTTTTCAGCAATCGCAGTGCGAGATTTATCAGGACAAGCTGACCTGAATGAAGTGCTACACACGATATCTAGATTTGCAGACTTCGTCGTGCAAACGCATTTAACAGCTAGACATGCCGAGTTAGTCGCACAACATGGTGAACCTATCGGCAATGAATCCGGCCGGCCTCAACACATGATAGTCATAGGCATGGGTAAATTAGGTGGCAAAGAGCTCAATGTCTCCTCCGATATAGATTTGATTTTTGTTTATCCTGAAGAAGGCGAAACACAAGCACTTACAGCGGAACAACGATCTTTATCGAATCATGAATTTTTTATTAAGCTAGGAAAAAAAATCATTGCTGATATTGCAGAAATTACAAGCGATGGCTACACATTTAGAGTGGATATGGCTTTACGTCCAAATGGTAATTCTGGCCCACTAGCAGCAAGCTTTTCTATGTTAGAGAATTACCTCATGCTGCAGGGCAGAGAATGGGAGCGCTATGCATGGGTAAAAGCGCGTGCTCTAACAGGATTGCCTGAAGATAGACTGGCACTTGAAGCCATGGTGCAGCCTTTTGTGTATAGACGATATTTAGATTTTGGTGCTATCGATGCGCTGAGAAATATGCATGCACAAATTCGAGCTGAAGTCATACGACAAGAAACGCGTCATCCAGAACGGCATATCAATATCAAGTTAGGTCGAGGTGGTATTCGTGAAATTGAATTTTTAACGCAAGTATTTCAACTCATACGCGGAGGCCGTGAACCTGAACTAAGAGATCGCTCTACAAGAACCACGCTTCAAGTTTTAGCACAACGCAATCTCTTAGCAGCAGAAGTCGTAGAAAAACTTTTACATGCCTATACTTTTCTACGTAATTTAGAACACAGGCTGCAATATTTAGATGATGCACAAACACATGTAATACCACGTACAGAAGAAGATCAAACTCTCATTGCAAAAATGGCGGGATTTTCTGACACTACCGTCCTTCATCATGCATTAACAGAAATTCGAGATTGGGTAGCTAAGCAATTTGATGCTATTTTTACAGATAAAAATAACTATGATGTAGAACCAAGTCGGGTTAATTTTTTTAATGCTTCCAACTTAAACGAAGAAAGCCTACAAGAATATTTACATTCTCTACAGTTTCAAGACTCTCACGCTGCCACACAGCGTCTGATCACACTGTGGCAGTCACCTAAATTCCAGACATTATCTGATCAAACAAAAAATCAACTACAGTCATTAATGCGCGCGGCATTACCGCTCGTTGCTGAAATCAGTGGTGATGCCAGTTTAGTGACATTAAATAGATTATTAGATTTTTTTGAAGCCATAGTCAGGCGTTCAGTTTATCTATCTCTATTAACTGAATATCCACATACTCTAGCCCGTGTGATACGCATGATGGCAGCTAGCGAATGGGCAGCACAGTATTTAATGCATCATCCTGTTTTATTGGATGAGTTATTAGATGATCAAACTTTATATACGACACCTGACTGGCCCCAATTCGCGATTGAATGTCAGCGTCAATTAAACGCTTTTACAGGTGATACAGAAAGGCAAATGGATGTATTGCGTGAATTGCATCACGCCCAACTATTTCGTTTACTCGCACAAGACTTGGATGGCATCTTAAGTGTTGAACATTTAGCAGATCATCTCTCTGCATTAGCTGATACATTAATCGAAGTCACGATCTCTGCTGTGTGGCAAACCATTGCTACGCGCCATAGAGATGTGCCGCAATTTTCTGTTATCGCCTATGGAAAATTAGGCGGCAAAGAATTAGGCTATGCCTCTGATCTCGATATCATTTTTTTATATGACGACGACGACCCTGAAGCCCCTGCTCAATATGCAAAACTAGCACAGCGCTTTATCACTTGGATGACGAGTCATACGTCGGCAGGTATTTTATTTGATATTGATATTGCATTACGACCTGATGGAGCCAGTGGTTTATTAGTTTCTTCTATTGCTGCTTTCGAAAAATATCAACAACAATCTGCTTGGCTGTGGGAGCATCAAGCACTCACGCGCGCACGCTTTTGCGCTGGCGATCATTCGTTAGCAGATAGATTCAACAAGCTGCGCGAAAAAGTTTTATGCCAGCCACGTGATGG
>JAXISQ010000057.1:0-8177 GCA_034680505.1 Noviherbaspirillum sp. | reverse complement strand
TTGATGTGATTTATTTATTTTTAATAATATCTCGTACGATTACGCTACGCTAATCGTACGAAAAAAATAAACTATTTGTTTTGCGATTTATTTTGGATTTGTGGGATAACGATTATTCCATGCGGCGCAATACATTGCGCCCTACTGGTTACTTCTCTACAAATCCATTAAATTATTCATCCGTTACGTTTGCGAATAACAGCGCCACCTGGTCGTAATGTTTTATGACCAAATTTCTTGGCTAATGTTTTCAATGCAGGCGTTTCTTCTTTGCTGACGCGATGGATACGTTGCGCTCCTGCTGCATCGGTACGTGGTACTAAATGCTGTGGCCCGTTTCCGATTAAATCACTGCGTCCCATACGCTTCAATCCTTCACGTATCACTTCCCAATTATTCGGATCGTGATAACGCAATAAGGCTTTATGTAATCGGCGTGCTTTACCTAGGCGTGGTGTTTCAACGGCTTCAGAATCTTTACTGATTTTACGTAAAGGATTTTTACGAGTGTGATACATGGTGGTGGCCATCGCCATCGGTGTCGGTAAAAACGTTTGCACTTGATCTAAGCGGAAATCATTTTGTTTTAACCAGATAGCAAGATGCAGCATGTCTTCATCTGTAGTGCCCGGATGCGCAGCAATAAAATAAGGAATCAGATATTGCTCTTTACCTGCTTCTTTAGAATATTTATCAAATAATTCTTTAAAGCGGTAATACGAACCCATACCCGGCTTCATCATTTTTGAGAGCGGGCCTTCTTCAGAATGTTCAGGCGCGATTTTTAATAAACCACCGACATGATGCGTTGCGAGTTCTTTGACATATTCGGGAGAACGCACTGCAAGGTCGTAACGTAGACCTGAGCTGACTAAGATTTTTTTCACGCCCTTAATATCACGTGCTTTACGATACAGTTGAATCAGCTTGCTGTGATCTGTGTTTAGGTTGGAGCAAATAGTAGGAAACACGCATGACAAACGACGGCATGACTCTTCAATGGTTTTATCTTTGCAAGCCATGCGATACATGTTTGCAGTTGGTCCACCTAGATCAGAAATAGTGCCGGTAAAACCTTTGGTTTTATCGCGTATGAGTTCAATCTCACGCAATATCGATGGCTCTGAACGACTTTGAATAATGCGACCTTCATGTTCTGTAATGGAGCAAAAGCTGCAACCACCAAAACAACCGCGCATGATGTTGACTGAAAAACGTATCATGTCCCATGCAGGTATCTTGGCTTTGCCATACACAGGATGAGGCGATCGTGCATACGGTAAGTCGAACACATGATCCATTTCATCCATCGCCAGCGGTAGTGGTGGGGCATTTAGCCACACATCACGTTCACCATGTGCTTGCACCATAGCGCGCGCATTACCAGGATTAGATTCCAAATGAAATACACGTGAAGCATGTGCGTAATGAATCGGATCTTCTTTCACGACTTCATAAGCAGGTAGTCGAACTACACTTTTCTCACGAATTTCTTTTTGTTGTTGTAAGCGTTCTTCACGCGTCATGAGTTTGATAGGTTGAACCTTGACTGGGGCATCATCTTTCGTGCCACAAGCTTCGGGTTCTTTTTCTTTCATCTCATACGGATTCGGATGTGCTTCAATTTTGCCGGGTGTATCAACGCGTGTGGAATCCACTTCTGACCAATCCTCAGCAGGCTTCCAACCACGGCTAGTCATAAACGCCGTGCCACGCAGATCACGGATTTGTTTAATGTTTTCACCGGCAGCGAGTCTATGCGATAAAGCGAGTAAAGCACGCTCTGCATTGCCAAATAAGAGTAGGTCAGCTTTTGAATCAGTGAGAACAGAACGTCGCACTGTATCTGACCAATAATCATAATGCGCGATACGACGTAAGCTCGCTTCAATACTGCCTATGATGATAGGTGTGCCAGGGTAGGCTTCACGGGAGCGTTGTGCATACACAGTGACAGCGCGATCGGGACGTTTGTTTGCTTCACCACCTGCAGTGTAAGCATCGTCGGATCGAATTTTTTTATCTGCAGTGTAGCGATTAATCATCGAGTCCATGTTGCCCGCAGTGACACCGAAATACAGATTTGGTTTGCCTAGTGCGCGAAATGGATCGACAGATTGCCAATCAGGCTGACTAATAATGCCTACTCTAAAACCTTGTGCTTCCAATAACCTGCCTATTAACGCCATACCAAAACTAGGATGATCGATATAAGCATCACCGGTTATCACAATAATGTCGCAACTATCCCAACCTAATTGCTCCATTTCTGCACGCGACATGGGCAGAAACGGCGCCGGCTTGAGGTCGGCCCGATACTTTGGGTAAGTGCGGATATTTTGTGGGGCTAATGTCATGGGGCGACAGTATGACAGTTTTAGGCCAATTGCGTGATCTAGCGCCACTTCTGGGGTGGCTGTGCGCTTAGGATGAAAGGCGAGTAGAGAATTTATTTAAAAGGGTTGTCAATTGTTTCACTAGGCTTAATTTCTACGGCTTGTGGTAAATCCGTTTGCTCTTGTAATGACTGCACCGTAGCGTTGATGAGCGACTGTATTTCTAGTGCGCGTTGCAATCCAATCTGATCGCGGGTAATCACTAAAGCGCCGTAGAGTTCGATTCTATCTAAACGATTTTCTATCGTGAGTTCATCAATGTTGATGGACTGTGTTTCATTTTCAAAGGGGAGTAGTGATGTCATGCTCATTTTCTTTCGCGTTTAATGTCTTTGCCGTATACGCGGCTCTGGTAAATCCATGGCACGTAATTTAACGCTTTCAGGTACAGCGGGAAAGAGATTAATGTGTAAGCGCTTTTCTAACTCCGCCACGCTCATCACTTGATAATTATTTCCTTCTTCATTCGGTGCTAACCAAGCGGCTGCTTCTTTCGTTTGTGGATCATAGACTGCTTTAAAAATATGCGTCGGTATGAAAACACGATTATTTATGCGATTAATTTTTTCTCCTTCAAATAACGGTCCCGTCACAACATATAACTCTCCACGTTGTTGCACGATATGACGCGTTGCACTTTCTATCGCAGCCCAGAGTAACTGATTATTTTGTCGATTTTGCGGAACGATGTTGGCGAGTGAAAAGCTTTCTAGCTGTGCTTGCAAAGTTGGCATATCAGCAGCAGGAGACATATGACCGCGATCAAAGCCTGAATGTGCGTAATCACTCAGTTGCGCTTGATCTTCTTGGGGTAAGCTGACTTCGGCATGAAATTGATCGACGCGACGTACTTCACGCGCTGCACGCAAACTTTCGCGTGTGATATGTTCGGCAGACCATAAAGGTGTACGTGAAACACCAGAATGTAAAACAGCGAAGGCTTCAAAGCACAGACCTAAGGTCTTAGTTTGTAAAGCAGGTTTGGTAATTAGCGGTGCTTTTTGCTCAGCAAAATGATGTAAGCAGGTGGTATTTTGCGCATTGCTGACAGTAGGCGTGATGACACCGCCTGCAAAGCTCAGTATTAGGCTTATGACTAAGCTAGCGAGTAGGCTAACTATGACGCTTATGGAGCGCAGCGATACCCAAGAATTTTTTTTCATCGCACCGCCTTGTATTAAAAATCGGCAATTCGCCAGTTTTGAAATTCGTTCGAATGTCAGTTCGAAAGTCCAAATACCGACAAAGTTCAGTGCGGAAGATTACATTCTTTAAAGGAAGTTTGCTAACAGGAAATGAGAATCTTTTTCTCTTTTTACTGTCCAAGACATATGACTACGACCTCACACCCCCTAAAAAACCGGCAACAGGCCGGCCAATTACTTGCTCAGAAATTGAGCAGTTGGAGAAATGACGAACACACTGTGGTGCTAGCCTTGCCTAGAGGAGGCGTGCCAGTTGGTTTTGGATTAGCTGAGACATTGGCATTACCACTGGATGTGTTAGTAGTGCGACAGCTCGGTGTGCCAGGTCATACAGCATTGTCTATGGGCGCAATGTCGAGTGATGGACACAGGCTGTTGTCTGACAATCTATTGGAGCAAGAACAGATTTCGCAAGTTGATTTGGAAGCAGTGATTTCAGAGCAATCGACAGCGATGGCGAAGAGCGAAAAACTGTATCGTGCTAATCGTCCTCCGGTAGAGCTAGCGGGACGGCATGTTATTTTGGTTGATGATGGTATGACCACTGGCAGTAGCATGCAGGTTGCTACAGCTTCAGTGCGTGCTGCTAGAGCTGCGCGCATTACCGTGGCAGTGCCTGTTGTTACAGAAAAATCAGTCGCCGCAATTCATTTATTAGTTGATGAATTGATTTATCTCTTGTTACCAGAAAAATTTTCTTCCATCGAGCAGTGGTATACAGAATTTGATCAACTTGGTGATGATGACATCATGACCTTGATGTCACGTGCAGTACATTTATCAAATAAAGATAAGGCTTTAAGTCGACTCTTTTCAGATTTTCAAGGAGAACAAAGTGGAGTCTGATTCAGATCGTCAGTATGGATTGTTATGGATAGGGTTAGGTATTACAGTAGTAGGTGTAGCGAGCTATTTATTTAGTGATCCACATCATAAATCACCATCCTCTACGCAAGCACAACATCAAGACGATATTACTGATCAAGCTAAGCAGCTTGAAGCAGAACAAAAAATACGAACAGAAAGAAACCAATTAACGAATTGGTTAGGAATAGCTGCAATGACTACAGGTTGTATGTTGTGGTTAAGCTCAAAACGACACATACCATTTAGCTTATTAATTGCAACGGGATTAAATTTATTCAATAGCTGGCATGCGATTGAGGTCGATGACGAAGCCAAGCAATCGACTGATACAGATAACAATGTTGATCAACCTATGCCAGATGTGCAGGCCACTGCGCAAACTCAGCAATTTGCATCGAGTTTATATAGCCATTGATACAGATTAAAAGCAGGAACGCGAGCAGCGTAGCTCACTCCAACCTATTCCGGAACCACCGGACTCGTGAAAATTTAGAGGAGCTACAACATGATTCAAGCAAGCGAAGTGAGAAAAAAATTCAGCCAAGTAGAGCAATCGATTCATCAGGCAGCGCAAGCGTGTCAAAAATCTCAAAGTGCTTCAAGTGAAATTAAAGCTAGTGTTGAGAATTTAGATAAGCAATCAAATGAAACTAAAGCCAAACTACAAAAATCCGAGGATGAAGCTTCGATTCGTCAGTATGTAGATGAACTTGATGTCTTAGTTGATAAATGCAAAAACGCCTGCGATAAAGATGGGAAGATAGATCAAGAAACAAAAAATGCTGTGAATAAGGCGAGTAAAGAGCTTTCTGATCTAAAACTTCAATTGCATTAATTAAGCTGAAAGAAATCTGCCGTCTTGTCTCCTGTTTGCGGGAATGGATTATTATGCCCATTTACCAAGAGAAATATCAGGGAGACAAGAATGGCAGACGAGCTCACGCTCTTGTGGCAACCGAATGAAGACCGACGCGCAAAAGCAAAAATTACAGCGTACATGGCTTGGTTAGCGCAACGTGGCCAACATTTTTCAAACTATGAAGAGCTTTGGCAATGGTCAGTCGATGACTTATCAGCTTTTTGGCAATCTATTTGGGAGTATTTTGATGTTAAGAGCTCTCAAGCTTATCAACAAGTGCTCGCTAATGAAGTCATGCCTGGTGCTGCATGGTTTGAAGGCGCCAAGTTAAATTTCGCTGAACAGATTTTTCGTTTTAATACCGAAGGGCTAGCGGCAAATAAAATAGCCATCATCGCTGAGTCTGAAACGCGTGATCGAGTTGAAATGACTTGGGGTCAATTACATACTCAAATCACAGCAGTCGCCAACACCTTGCGTGCCATGGGTGTGCAACCTGGTGATAGAGTCGTTGCGTATCTTCCTAACATTCCTGAGACAGTAGTTGTCTTTTATGCTTGCGCTAGCCTAGGAGCGATCTGGTCATCTTGTTCGCCTGATATGGGTCACTCCAGTGTATTAGATCGATTCAAACAAATTGATCCTAAAGTCTTAATCGCAGTCGATGGTTATCGTTATGGTGGCAAAGAATTCAATCGACTCTCTATCGTCGATACCATGCGACATGAACTCACCACACTAGAACACACTATCTTGCTGCCTTATTTAGATCAGCATGCTACTTTGCCTGATACCACACCTTGGTCGTCACTCTTTACGCATCCAGCTGCGCAAGTTAAAGAAATGCAGTTTGAACAGGTGCCGTTTAATCATCCTTTGTGGATACTCTATTCATCGGGCACCACAGGCATGCCTAAGCCTATCGTGCATAGTCAAGGTGGTAGTTTGATTGAAAGTTTGAAGTCTAGCGCCTTGCATCAAGACCTTGGTGAGGATGATCGATTTTTATGGTTCTCCACCACTGGTTGGGTGATGTGGAATGCACAAATCGTAGGCTTAATGGTGGGCTCAACGATTTGTATCTATGACGGTAATCCTGGTTACCCCGATATGCGCAGACTGTGGCGCTTTACAGCAGAAAATAAACTCACCTTCTTTGGTGCAGGTGCAGCCTTCTTTAGTAATTGCATGAAAGCAGGCGTGGATCCAGCAACAGAATTCGATCTTACGCATTTACGTTCAGTCGGATCAACCGGTTCACCTTTAGTCGCAGAAGCGTATCAATGGATTTATCAGCACGTGAAAGCAGATCTTTTGTTAGCTTCCATTAGTGGTGGTACCGATACTGCCGCAGCGTTTGTGACAGCATGTCCTATTGCACCTTTGTATGCAGGTGAAATGCAATGTCGTGCTTTAGGTGTAGCCGTGTATGCATTTGACGAAACAGGTAAAGCATTAAGCGATGAAGTCGGTGAATTAATCATCACTAAACCCATGCCTTCTATGCCTTTGTATTTTTGGAATGATAAAAATAATTTACGCTACCTTGATAGTTATTTTGATCACTTCCCTGGACTATGGCGTCATGGTGATTGGATAAAAATCACCCCACGTGGTGGTGCAGTAATTTATGGCCGATCCGATGCCACGATTAATCGACATGGCATACGCATGGGAACGGCAGAAATTTATCGCGTGGTGGAAGATTTGCCGGAAGTGCTAGATAGCATGGTGGTGGATCTAGAATATCTAGGACGTGAGTCTTACATGCCTTTGTTCGTCGTGTTACGTGAAGGCGTGCAATTAGATGCGCCATTAGAAGAAATCATACGCAATAAAATACGTACACAACTCTCGGCACGACATGTACCGAATGAAGTGATTGCAGTTGCAGAAATTCCACGTACATTAACCGGTAAAAAAATGGAGCTACCGATTAAGAAATTAATGTTGGGCGCGCCGATAGAAAAAATTGCCAATCCCGATGCCATGAGTAATCCAGATTCATTGAAATTTTATTCAGAGTTTGCACAAGCACGTAACGCATTGCTTGAAAAATCGTAGGGACGATTAGCGCAGCGTAATCGTCCGTAAGGCGCAATTAATTGCGCCGTATGGTAATGATTGAAAACGAACGATTACGCTACGCTAATCGTTCCTACAAATTCTCTGTTTGTAGGATGAGAAGAATTACGCCCCCACTATCCATCCTTCTAAGGGATCGGTATCTGGGGGTAAGCCATAATCTTGATCGCGTCTTTGATACGCCCATGCTGCCATGATGGCGCATAAAACAGCATCGAGATAATCACCACTGCCATCATTGATCAGCGTTTGTTTATGTTTGCCTGCATCAAGCTTAATCGCAAATGGATAATCCCCTTTTTCTATAGCGCGAATAATTTCTTTGCGTGCTGTACGTCGTTCTGGTGTTTGCATAGCAGGCGTATCATTTTTGTAGGATGCTTTCGTGATTGAACGTGCCACCATGCCAGGATAAGCTTCGAGCGCAACACGGTTTTTATCACCTTGCACGACCTTAGGAATACTCACACCCGCTTGCAATAATAAAGGCGCGCCTGCATGCAACATATACGCAACCGGAGGATTCACCCATTTCATAGGTGAAGAAGATCCTGCAGGAATATCAGTAGCACGATGGATGAATTTACTACCAACGGGTCGAGCATCACACACTGCTTTAAAAGTTTCACGCAATTCAGCACGCGTCACTAAAGAGAGATGTTGCATCAGTAGTGGCCATGTCAGTGGCCATTTAAGTTGCGCGACTAATTCACGCGGCAAAGAAAATGGAAAATCAAATCCACCACACCAAGGTCCTTCTTGCAT
>JAXISQ010000056.1:0-8204 GCA_034680505.1 Noviherbaspirillum sp. | reverse complement strand
GCATCTTTGATCCCAAACCTTTTGCCACTATTCCTGATGCGGATTGGCAGCGATTTTTTGAAGTCAATGTGATGAGTGGTGTGCGTCTTTCACGTGCACTATTGCCTGGCATGTTGCAACGTAATCGTGGTCGTATTGTTTTTATTTCTAGTGAGTCTGGTATTTGCCCACCTGCAGAGATGGTGCATTACGGTATGACGAAGTCTGCGCAATTATCTATTTCGCGTGGTCTTGCTGAAACTTGTGCGGGGTCGGCAGTGACAGTCAATAGCGTGTTACCTGGACCAACCTTAACTGAAGGTGCAAAAGATTTTTTCGACAAGCTCGCAGCAGCACAAGGTGTGAGTTTTGATCAAGCAGCAAAAGCATTTTTTGAACAAGCACGTCCTACTTCTTTGTTACGTCGTTTTATACAACCTGAAGAAGTAGCCGCTATGGTGGCTTATGTATGCAGTCCAAAATCAGCCGCCACTAATGGTGCAGCTTTACGTGTTGATGGCGGTGTAGTCAGAAGCCTAGTGTAAGTTTTATATCAGGAGTGATAGTGATGACCAAGAAAATTAAATGTGCATTAATCGGGCCAGGAAATATCGGTACGGATTTATTAGCGAAGTTACAGCGCAGTCCAGTACTAGAGCCAGTTTGGATGGTAGGTATAGATCCTAATTCTGATGGTTTAAAACGTGCACGTGAAATGGGCATTAAAACCACAGCGGATGGTGTCGATGGATTGCTGCCGCATGTGAAAGCAGATGGTATACAAATCGCATTTGATGCAACCAGTGCTTATGTACATGGTGAAAACTCACGCAAGCTGACCGAGTTGGGTGTGATGATGATTGATCTTACACCAGCTGCGATTGGACCTTTTTGCGTACCACCTGTGAATTTAAAAGAGCATGTCGGTAAGCGTGAAATGAATGTCAACATGGTGACTTGCGGTGGACAAGCAACCATACCAATGGTGGCAGCAGTGTCGCGTGTGCAGCCTGTTGCGTATGGCGAGATTGTTGCAACGGTATCGAGCCGTTCAGTGGGTCCAGGTACACGAAAAAATATTGATGAATTTACACGTACCACTGCAGGTGCAGTAGAAAAAGTAGGTGGTGCTAAAAAAGGTAAAGCGATCATTATTATTAATCCTGCTGATCCTCCACTTATTATGCGTGACACCGTGCATTGTCTGACTGAGGGTGTACCTGACCAAGCCAAGATCACAGCTTCTGTACATGACATGATTAAAGAAGTACAAAAATATGTGCCTGGCTACAAACTTGTGAATGGCCCTGTGTTTGATGGCAATCGCGTCTCTGTATTTTTAGAGGTAGAAGGTCTAGGTGATTACTTACCTAAATATGCAGGCAATCTCGACATCATGACCGCAGCAGCTGCACGTACAGCAGAAATGTTTGCGGAAGAAATCATCGCTGGCAAGCTCACGCTGCAAGCCGCTTAAGTAGAAAGGACAGCATCATGAATTTACAAGGTAAAAAAATCACTGTCCATGACATGACACTGCGTGATGGTATGCATCCTAAGCGTCATTTAATGACCTTAGATCAAATGAAAAGTATTGCATGTGGTTTAGATGCAGCTGGTGTGCCTTTAATTGAAGTCACCCATGGCGATGGCTTAGGTGGTTCTTCTGTCAATTATGGTTTTCCTGCACACACCGATGAAGAGTATTTAGGTGCTGTGATTCCGCTAATGAAGAAAGCAAAAATTTCTGCATTGTTATTACCAGGCATAGGAACCGTAGAACATCTGTTGATGGCAAAAGATTTAGGTGTATCAACCATACGCGTGGCTACCCATTGCACAGAAGCCGATGTGAGTGAACAGCACATCACCAAAGCACGTGCACTGAATATGGACACAGTTGGTTTTCTGATGATGGCACATATGAGTAGTCCTGAAGCTTTGGTTACACAAGCCAAGCTAATGGAAAGCTATGGTGCGAATTGTATTTATGTGACCGACTCAGCAGGTTATATGTTGCCTGCTGATGTGACTTCACGAATTACAGCGGTGCGTCAGGCCTTAAAGCCAGAAACAGAATTAGGGTTCCATGGTCATCACAACATGGCGATGGGTATTGCGAATTCTCTGGCGGCAGTTGAAGCGGGTGCGAATCGTATTGATGCAGCTGCAGCAGGTTTAGGTGCAGGTGCAGGTAACACACCGATGGAAGTGTTTATTGCTGTTTGTGCACGTATGGGAATTAACACAGGTGTGGATGTCTTTAAGATTCAAGACGTCGCTGAAGATTTAGTGGTGCCTATTATGGATCATGTGATTCGTATCGATAGAGATTCACTCACCTTAGGTTATGCCGGTGTGTATTCGAGTTTCTTGTTGTTTGCGAAACGTGCTGAAGCAAAGTACGGTATTCCTGCGCGTGATTTATTAGTTGAGTTAGGTCGTCGCGGTATGGTGGGTGGTCAGGAAGACATGATTGAAGACACCGCCATGACAATGGCACGTGAATTAGCGGATAAAGCAGGAAAGAGAGCAGCAGCATGAAACTCGATAAAGCAACGATAGAAAAACTGGCAGAGCATTTAGAAAACTGCCAGCTACAAGCTAAAGATACTACTAAAATTACTGATGACTATCCTGAGATGGATTGGGATGATGCCTATGCCATTCAAAACGTCATCAAAGCACGCAAGTTAGCGCGTGGTTTGAAGTTAGGTGGTTTGAAAGCAGGTCTGACTTCGCATGCCAAGATGAAGCAAATGGGTGTAACCACACCGGTGTTTGGTTTTATGACGAAGGATTATGAAATCGCTGATGGTGGTGATTGCAAAACTTCAGAACTGATTCATCCTAAAGTAGAACCTGAAATTGCCTTCATGACCAACAAGCCTTTGCGTGGACCTGGTTGTCATATCGCTGCTGTGTTAGCAGCGACGGAATATGTGATTCCTGGTATTGAAGTCATTGATAGTCGTTATCGTGATTTTAAATTTGATTTAAAGAGTGTGGTTGCGGATAACACTTCAGCAGCGCGTTATGTCGTAGGTGGTCAAAAGCTGGATGTGAAAAATGCTGATCTACGCACCACTGGCATAGTCTTAGAAAAAAATGGTCATCCCGTTGTGTTTGGTGCTGGTGCTGCCGTATTAGGACATCCTGCAGCAGCAATCGCTATGTTGGCGAATCACTTAGGTGCAATGGGTGAAGAGATACCTGCGGGTACCTTAATTCTTTCCGGTGGTATTACAGAAGCAGTGGCTGTAGCAGCAGGTGATACGGTGACATTAAAAGTGCAGGGTATGGGTAGCACATCTATGCGCTTTATTTAAAAAATAATGCGTTCACTATATTTTCTAAGATTGATTTAAATTTAAAGATAGGAAGCACTATGCCATTCGCACAAATTTATTTAATGGAAGGCCGCACTGAAGAACAAAAGCGCGCTGTGATTGAAAAAGTAACAGCAGCATTAGTAGAAGCAGTCGGTGCACCAAAAGAAAATGTTCGAGTCTGGATACAAGATGTACCTAAGACTAACTGGGGTATTGCTGGTGTCAGTGCAAAAGATTTAGGACGTTAAGATCATGACTGTGATAGCAAATCCTGAAATCGGACAATCTATCGTCGCTAATGGTATACGTACTAATTATCATGATGTAGGTAGTGGACATCCTGCTTTACTTATACATGGTTCTGGTCCAGGTGTAAGTGGTTGGGCAAATTGGCGGATGACGATTCCTGTGCTGTCACAAGTCAGTCGTGTGATCGTACCTGATATGGTGGGATTTGGATTCACTGATAGACCTGAAGGCGTTCAATACAACCTTGATAATTGGGTTGCGCAAGTTATAGGGTTGTTGGACGCGCTTAAGATTGAACAAACAGATTTAGTTGGTAATTCATTTGGTGGTGCACTAGCCTTAGCTTTGGCAATTCGTCATCCACAACGTGTTAGACGATTAGTGTTAATGGGTAGTGCGGGTGTGCATTTTGAACTGACAGATGGATTGGATTTAGCTTGGGGTTACACACCGTCCATTGCCAATATGCGCAAATTATTAGATGTGTTTGCGTATGACCGTAACCTTGTGACTGATGAATTAGCGGAGTTACGTTACAAGGCCAGCATACAACCTGGTTTTCAAGAAGCGTTTTCTTCTATGTTTCCTGCACCACGACAAAATGGTGTGAAAGCGTTAATGAGTAAAGAAGAAGATATACGCGCTTTACCGCATGACACCTTAGTCATACATGGTCGAGAAGATCAGATAATTCCACTTGCGAATTCTGTCACGCTAGCGAACTGGATACCACGATCACAATTGCATGTGTTTGGTCGTTGTGGACATTGGACGCAAATTGAACACGCAGCGCGTTTCAATAAGTTGGTGTCGAATTTCTTTGCTGAAGCCTAAATCGTTTATTTTTTAATTGCGGGGCTTAACCAGCCTCGCAATAGTTTAGTGAGTCTCGGCATGACTATCCACGTCATGGTCACAACTACTAAAATTGTGAGCAGAGCTGTGCGCAATAAAAATGGCACGGACTGCATCAGTGGTGCAATAAACCACAACACGAACGACACAGTAGGAAAAATTCCTAACCAAGTCACAATCGCCATTCGTAATCGTGGTGGATGCATAGAAGCTGGTACTACTGCTGAAGTGAACCACGCTTCTAATCCGCTTAAGCGACGATATTCTGGTTCACTCTCTGCCACACTACGCATACGAGCATGAATTGCTGAACGGGCAGAACTTTTATCCCATTCTTGTAAAGCTGCTTCACTAGCAAAATGCACGATGACTTGGTATTCATCGCCTGCTTGTTCAGGTGGCAGTAAATCTGCACTGATGAAGCCAGGTGTATTACGCATTTGTGCAAACATTTCTCGCACCAAGGCTTCATAATCTGCTTCTTTGCCTGCAAGAGCACGACGTCTAGCTATACGTGATACGGGCGCGTGGCTAGTAGTATTGATCTGAGAACGCATGAAATCCGAATTACAACTTATAGCTACTTGTACCACCACCGCTATTTTTCTTTTTCTTAGTATTACTTAAAGCTTTCATGCGGGCTATGGACTCTGGTGCACCATCGAGTAAAAATCGATTCACTTCAAATAAACCACTTTCTAAAGGAAAAGCGAAACCTATATATTTTTTGGAGGATTTGACTGAGTTATTGATCGCATCAAAATTACTAAATACATAGCGCGGTTTATCGCCTAATTTTTTACAAACGATTTCCATTTGTGCTGAACCACCATCGCCATTAATGAGAACGGGATAACGGCTACCATCCTCACAATTGATATTCACTGCTAATAACCACAGGCATTGGCCAGATCCGGAGTAACAATATTGTCCGAATATGCTAGTACTATCGTTAACAGTCGCTGCGAAATAACCTTCATTGTCATCCATAGCTCCAGTTACCCAATTTGCAAATTCTTGCGCCATGACGGGAGAAGACAAACTACTGAAGCTAATTAGCAAGGCGCCATAAAAAATTCTTAAATTTTTTAAGGATGTTGAAGAAATGAGTTTCATAATATTTTTTTTAACAAGTAATAGATGCGGCGTAGGTCATCCAGCATCAAAAACATATAAATTATTAAATGAATAAGTGTGAGTGTTTTGCAGCAATGGAGTGATTATTTCATTTATAAGAAAAACAATCAAATACAGAATGTGGCTATGAATAAGTTTTAATCTCTGTAAGGCAGCACACTTTTTAATAAGAAGCGGTTTTCAAAATATTGCCGCTGTCATTGACATAAATGAGATCAAATTCATTACTAAATTTTCTTAGATAACGAATGAATAGCCGTATGGGTATGCCTTCCCCAATTGAGAAAGCATGTGATTCAAAGAAATGAGCAGGACCATTATCTTCAACCAGTTTTAAATCCAGAAAACGTTTACGTGCTTCTATTTTTTCAATCAATTCATCAATATCAGTATTGGAAGCGGAATCTTTAATAAAAATTTTACTGCTGATGTTAATCTTTTTTTCTTCTTGGTTCACATCAATCCACAGCGGGTGAGGAAGTCCTCTGCCGGTTTTCAATGCACCAGATGGCATTACATCTGAATTAATATTTTTACGTTTTAATAGCTCACTAATTTTTTTATTATTAACTTCTACAGCATCTAAGGAAGAAATCTCAGTTTCATTGCATTGATCTCTCGTTTCCTCAATGATTTCTAGCATTTCATGTCTGAGTTGGACTATATCTTCAGATTTTATTTTGTATTTATACAGAGCGGTTTCTAAAAGAATAGTCACTTCCATATATTGATTGGAAGGCAATTGAATTTCATGCTTAGAGGACGGGGCTGGCATTTGGCTATATTCATAGTCACTCTTAGGCACTAAATAAGAAGTATATTTCCACATATTTTTAAGCAAAATACTTTTCGTTGTGCCGAGTAAGTAATGATTCACAACTCCACTCGCACTCACTGCATCATGAAAATCATTCACGATCAGCTCAAAATCGCTTCTTTTTTTGAAGGTGGATAATAGAATTTCCATGGTTAAGTTAATTTCATGAATAAGATAATTTTATTGTCTAGACAAAGATGCTATCCAAACAAGTAGCATAAATCATAATCGCGAGTTTTTGATCAAATCATAGGATTGCTAATGAAGGTAATCACTTCAATTTGGCGGTTCAATTTTCTGTGGTCTTCAATTACTAATGAACACGAGATTAAAAGTCATATTCTAAGCAGTTGCATTGTCCTGCGATGTGCTCTTTTTCATAGGTTGAACTGTCATTAACTAACTTAGCGTGACTAAGCTTCGTTCTATAAACCAATTTGATCAGTTTCTTAACTGTCTTAATTTTTGCCTATTTCCAAACATGCTCGCTGCAAGCCAGATGCGATAAAAGCGTGGGGCGTGTATTGACAACAGCTACACAAAAAATTAAAATTTGTATATCTATTGTGTATGCACTTACGGGGGGCAATCTATGCGGGCCGCTGCTATTAATCTTAGGGCACTGCCGGAACAGAGGGATTTGATTGATAGAGCTGCGACTCTACAAGGTAAGAACCGTTCCGACTTTATGTTAGAAGCTGCTTGCGACAAAGCGCAGGCCGTTTTACTTGATCAGGTTTTCTTCAGTTTGAATAGTGATAATTATCAGCAGTTCACTGCAATGCTAGATGCACCGCCAAGTGGTAACCCTGGGCTAGAGCGCCTTATGGCTGTGACGCCACCTTGGACAACTGCCAAAAAATGATCATGGAAATCAGCGCGCCTCAGTCGCTAGTAACCACTCACATTCTTGATGAATTTAATTGCGGAGAGCCCGCTCTCGATGAATGGTTAAAGCGCCGCGCAATGAGCAATCAACTCAGTGGTGCCAGTCGTACGTTTGTGGTTTTAGATAAAGATAGCCGTGTTTGCGGCTACTACGCTATGGCAGCTGGTGCTGTCTCGCACCAGTTGGCAACCAGTTCAGTTCGTAGGAACATGCCTGATCCTGTACCGGTGATGGTTCTTGCTCGGCTGGCAGTTGATCTTCGAGCGCAAGGAATTAAGCTTGGAGCATCGCTATTACAAGATGCCGTCAACAGGGCTGTGATGGTTGCAGAAAATGCAGGTGTAAGAGCACTACTCGTGCATGCCCTGAATGACAAAGCCAAAGCGTTTTACGAACATTATGGTTTTCAGTCATCGTCATTGCACGCTATTACACTCATGCTGAGATTAAATCTCGGTAAGCCATAAACGTACAGGATTCAAAACTATCCTCGTTTCTTAGAATGCTGAGATTGGGTAGAAAAAATACCTCACTCACACGAATTTCTCACTCCAGTCGCATCAAACTAAGAACGGTCAGGGTGGGGTAATGCGGCGATTATCTTAATATTCGCCGCATTTTTTGCGGTGATTAATTTGATCCTGCGGCGATTCGAATCTCTAATAACCGGATGAGATGCGGCAGTGACCTAAACGTTTGGCAGAAAAAACTGCCTCCGGTCGAAATACAGCGCTGAATCTGATGTCAAAAAGTAGTCAAGTTAAAAATAGACTACTTTGGGACATAAAAAAAGCACCAACATTGTTGTAGGTGCTTGTTTTACTTAAGGAATTTTGGTGGTGATAGGTGGATTTGAACCACCGACCCCAGCATTATGAGTGCTGTGCTCTAACCAACTGAGCTATATCACCGAAAAGCCCGAAATTATGGCGGTTGCGTTGCAGGG
>JAXISQ010000055.1:0-8240 GCA_034680505.1 Noviherbaspirillum sp. | reverse complement strand
CCTAGTTTTCTCGCTGTGGCAGCAAGTCGTGCATAGACACAAATTAAAGCACGGCGGTATGGTTCATCAGTACGATGTGGTGAATTATCTGGTGAGGCTTCTGCCATAGCTTGTAGTGCGGGACTCACTGCAACTAATAGCGTAGAGATAGAGAGTTCAGCGCCGAGTGCATGGACTTCTTCACAATAAAAATCCACAATAGTTGTGGATTGACGTGACATGGCTTGCGCCATCGTGCCTGCATTTACATTTGGATTGCCGTCTCTATCGCCTCCTATCCAGCTACCCATTTGTACAAAGGGAGGTAATCCAGTTTTTTTGGTGCGAGAGTTTTTAGATGAATAAGAAGTTCCTAGTTCTGACTCTATGTCGTCAAATAAACCAGGTAATTCACGCAAAAAAGTAATCCGGTAATAAGAAAGTGCATTATCAATTTCATCTTCAACGGTGAGCTTGGAATAACGCAGCATGCGTGTTTGCCATAGTGTCGCTATTTCAGCATGTAGCAATTCTAAATTTCTAGCGCGTTCAGCCGGTGTGAGTGGTAAATCACGTACTGCTAATAAGCGGGCGATTTCACGTTCTGCATCGAGTATGCTTTTGCGTTGTACTTCTGTTGGATGTGCAGTTAAAACTGGTGATATCAGCGCTTCCGAAAAAAAACTTTGTACTGCTGAGGCGCTAACGCCTGCATCATGTAATTTTGTAAGTGTAGAGGCAATGCTGCCTGATTGGGATGCAGAGCCAGCTAACAAATGCGCACGTCGTCTACGATTATGATGTTGATCCTCAGCGATATTAGCAAGATGAGAAAAATAGGAAAACGCACGTACGACAGAATTCGTTTGATCGCGAGTGAGTTTTTTTAATAATTTATCTAGATTAGCGCCAGCAGCAGGATCTGATTCGCGTCGAAAGCGAACAGCAGTCTGACGTATGGTCTCAACCACATGAAACACCGCTTCACCTTCTTGATGTCTGAGCACATCACCAAGCAATCTTCCTAGTAAACGAATATCTTCTTTTAGCGGTGCATCTTTATCAGATTTATTTTTAGCGGGCGAGGTTTTCGATGAGCGAGTAGTGTGAGTTGCCATGGCTGAAAGTTGAGCTAGTAAGGCATAGTCGGAAGGCATGTGCAAATTGATGCAACATGTCGGCACTTTATTTCTGTTGTAGTTAATTTATTACTGTTCATTCAACAGAGTTTCTAGTCACAGCAATAGTCTCCTTGTTCTAACTGCCGTGATTACCATGCTGGCAGAAGCTGTAGTCCTGCATGATAGAATTCACAAAATTTTTTAACAAGACAAACTGGGTCGCAAATTTGTCGACCAATTATTCAAAGGGGTTGTGGTGAACGCATCGTTTTCTGGGAAATTGGTGATCGCTACGCGTGAGAGTCGACTCGCTATGTGGCAAGCTGAAACCGTCCGCGACCGCTTAGTCGAATTATATCCCCACAGCACAGTCGAAATACTAGGAATGACGACGCGTGGCGACCAAATTTTAGACCGTACTTTGTCTAAAGTGGGTGGTAAGGGCTTGTTCGTAAAAGAGCTCGAAGTCGCTATGCAAAATGGGGAGGCTGATCTTGCGGTCCACTCTCTTAAAGATGTACCCATGGAGTTACCGCTAGGCTTTGAGTTAGCAGCCGTATTAGAGCGGGAAGATCCACGTGACGCATTTGTCTCGAATGATTTTGCTAGTTTGGATGCATTGCCGGATGGTGCCATCGTTGGTACCAGTAGTTTGCGCAGACAAGCTCTGATTGCAGCACGTTTCCCTAAACTAGTGATTCATCCATTGCGCGGTAATTTAGATACACGTTTATCTAAATTGGATCGCGGTGAATATGCAGCGATTATTTTGGCAGCGGCCGGTTTAAAACGGTTGGGCATGGCTGAACGTATACGTTCATTTATCGCGCCTGAACAAAGCCTGCCGGCTCCAGGTCAGGGTGCGATGGCGATAGAAATTACGTCAGGTCGCCCAGAGTTAATTGAATTACTTGCGCCTTTAAATCATATCGATAGTGAACGTGCAGTTAGAGCTGAACGTACGCTATCTCGTAATTTCGGTGGTAGTTGTCAGATTCCTTTAGCAGCCTTTGCTACGATAGACAAAGATGTCATGACCTTACGCGCGATGGTGGCAACACCCGATGGTAAGCGCATCGCTCAAGCCGCAATCCATGGGCCTGCAGAGAACCCAGAAGCACTGGGACATGAGATTGCTGATGCATTGCTGGCACAAGATGCTAAATCGATTCTTGCAGCATGTGAGATTGAAGCGAGTGGAGACTCCGCAGCGTAAGCTCTTTATTGAGCAAGTGGTTTTAATTAAAACCCCTAGCTCTATTTGTAAGTTATGCAAACAGCCATTTTTTGGTGTTGCGTGTCACATGTGGACGATTAAGCAGTGAAACCTGTTGTCATAACTAGACCTGCTGCACAGGCGGAGAATTTGGCTCTGCGTCTTTCGGAATCCGGCTGTCCAGTTCGGATTTTCCCCTTACTAGACATTCAACCGCTTTCTGATACAACAGAGTTAACTGCCACTTTAAATAAGTTAACTGACTTTGCTATGGTGGCATTCGTTAGTCCGAATGCGATTGATGCTGTATTTGCCCATCTAGAAGCTTGGCCTAAGAGCGTGATTGCTGCCGTAGTGGGTGAGGGTAGTCGATTAGCTCTAGCGCACCACGGTGTAAACGATACCAATGCCAACATCATCTCTCCGCGCGATAAGCATCGCACCGACTCTGAAACTTTGTTATTGGAGTTAGATCTTCCGGCTTTGCACGGCAAAAAAGTTTTGATAGTGCGGGCTGAAAGTGGAAGAGAGTTATTGGCAGATCAGCTACGCGCAGCAGGTGTTGAAGTAGAGCAGTTGGTGGCATATCAACGTCGAGCGCCTACCCTAACCGAGGTGCGTGTAGCCGAGCTTCATGCCTTGTTAGCTGAGGATAATGATTGGGTGATTACTAGTTCTGAGGCTCTGCGTTTTCTCAAACAGATGGTCGATCAAGCGGAAAAATCCTTAGGTTGGCAGATTATGCAAAATAAAACCTTGATCGTTCCGCATCCACGGATCGCTGAAACTGCTAGGGAATGTGGATTTACCCACATAATTCTGTGTGGATCAGGCGACGAAGCCTTGTTTGGCGCGATACAATCTCGCACATGACTGAACAGCACTCTTCCCCCAATCCAGATAGCGCCTCTGTTGCACAAGCGGCGTCGGACACAAGCCCTGTTGCCTCACCACCGCCTGCGAAGCGTAGGCGCTGGTTGGAGATTGGACTGTTATTGCTTGCCGTATTGCTCTTACTAGAGTGGTGGAGTGCAAGCAGCAGTGTGGCTAACTTGCGGCGTGAATTAGCCCAGCGCTTACTCAGCGGCGATACATTAAATACCCAGACCAAGTTGATTGCAAATCGGGTCGATGAAGAAGTCAAAGTCTTACAAGGTAAGGTTTCGCTGTTAGAAGCAAGACAAGCAGAGTCACAGGGACAACAAGCAGCACTGGAACAACTGTATCAAGATTTAGCAAAAAATCGGGATGATTGGGCCATCGCTGAAGTGGAGCAAGTGCTATCAACAGCGAGCCAGCAATTACAACTTGCTGGAAATGTGCGAGGTGCATTGATTGCCTTGCAAAATGCAGACAACCGTTTAGCTCGTACTGATAGGCCACAGTTCATAGCGATACGTCGTGCGATTGCGAAAGACATAGAAAACATTAAAAGTTTGCCTAGCGTTGATCTAACTGGAACTGCGGTTCGTATCGATGCTTTAGTTGCGCAAATCGATACCTTGCCTTTGTTAGCAGATGAAAAGCCAGCAGTAATTGGTCCTTCACCTAAGAGTCAATTAGCGCAGGTAAAACGCGATGCAAAATCTGCCACCACACAAGATGATTGGCGTTCAACCTTGAATGGATATTGGCAAGGTTGGACTAGTGATATGTGGCGAGAAATACAGCAATTAGTGCGCGTTCGTTCTGTGAATACACCGGAGGCATTACTACTCTCTCCAGGAGAAGCATTTTTTGCGCGCGAAAATTTAAAGTTACGTCTCTTGAACGCGCGACTTGCGCTCTTATCGCGTAACGACACTGCATTTCGAGCAGATTTAAATGAAGCGGATCGCGCTTTGCAACGTTACTTCGATACTAAAGCGCGTCAGACGCAAGCAGCACGAGAAGTCATTAAGCAATTGCAAGCGAATGTGCTGAGTATAGATATGCCTACTCTTTCCAATAGCTTAGCTGCTTTACAGCATTCACGGCCGCGGCCTTGAGTTGATCACTAGCCCTAATAAAAATACATCTCATGCGATTCTTTCTTTGGCTAATGACATTGTTTGCTGCGGCCATAGGCTTGGCAGTGTTAGCACGTTTTAATCCTGGAAACGTGGTGTTATTTTATCCACCGTATCGTGTGGACTTATCACTTAACTTCTTTCTTTTTTTGCTCACTACAGGCTTCGCTTTATTATTCTTTCTCATTAACACTGTACGTTTGACTATGGATATGCCTGGGCGGGTGAGTCAATATCGCTTAGAGAAACGTCAACGTGAATCAGGTCGCGCGCTGTTAGATGCGTTAAAAGCTTATTTGGAAGGGCGCTATGGTCAGGCTGAAAAATCAGCGGCGCGTGCTACGCAACTACCAGAGAATGAAGGGCTCGCTGCTTTATTAGCGGCACGCTCAGCGCATAGGTTGCAACAGCCAGCTCGTCGTGATGCATGGTTGATGCAATCTCAAAAAGATACCGCTTTACGTAATGCGCGTTTGATGACCACCATAGAATTATTAACTGAAGAAAGTCGCGATAGCGACGGTGCATTACAAGCACTAGAAGAATTAAATGCAAGTGGTA
Source organism: Noviherbaspirillum sp. (assembly GCA_034680505.1). Classification (GTDB taxonomy): domain Bacteria; phylum Pseudomonadota; class Gammaproteobacteria; order Burkholderiales; family Burkholderiaceae_D; genus Pernthalerella. Next base: position 3,354 of record JAXISQ010000055.1, on the reverse strand, counting down.
TTCGTCATATACAAGCATTACGTCTTGCTTTGCGAGTCAATCAGCATAAACGTAATTGGCAAGAAGTATTGCGATTAGTTCGTTTACTTGATAAACGTCAGGCATTGCATCCCACCTTATCGCAACGATTACGTGATCTTGCATATGAATCTTTACTTCCCACCGCGGCGCATGATGCAGATACGCTAAAAAATTTCTGGGTAAAAGTGCCGCCTGCCGACAAAACTAGTCCAGCTACAGCAGTGGTTGCTGCATCGGCTTATATGTCCATAGGTTTGCAACAAGATGCAGCTGGAATCATAGAAAAAGCATTGTCGGTCAATTGGGATGGTCGTTTATTAAAAGCGTATCGACTATGTGCAGCACCAGAAGGAACAGCCACCTTATTAGCGCAAATTGAATTTTGTGAAAACTGCTTACGTGAACATCCGAATGATGCTGAATTAAGTTTAACCTTAGGTGCATTCTGTTTGCGTCAAAAATTATGGGGTAAGGCGCAACGTCATTTAGATCGTGCTTTGTCTGATGCTATTGAACGCAGCACCATTCAAGAGTCTCATTTAAGACTCGGGCAGTTACATGAAGCCTTAAATCAAAGCGAAGTAGCAGCAAGTCATTATCGTCAATGTGCCATTGCGACTATGCCGCGTTTAATTCGCAATTAACTCAGTAAGTCAGTCCCCGATTACTTGTGTAAGCCCACCGCAAGCATGGGAACGTATAATTCCGTTTTTTCATTTTTTACTTCCGAGAGAGTGTTATGAGTCTTAACCTGGTCCCAGCTGGTCGCGATTTGCCGCATGATTTCAATGTCATCATTGAAATCCCTATGAATGCAGATCCAATTAAATACGAAGTCGATAAAGAATCTGGCGCGATCTTTGTGGATCGATTCATGGGTACGTCGATGCACTACCCTTGTAATTATGGTTATGTGCCACACACTATCGCTGATGATGGCGATCCAGTTGATGTCTTAGTGATTACGCCATTTCCTTTAATTCCTGGCGTAGTCGTACGATGCCGTTCAATTGGCGTATTGAAAATGACCGATGAATCGGGTGGTGATGCCAAAGTGTTAGCCGTGCCTGTCGATAAGGTGTTACCGATTTATAAGCACTGGCAAAAACCAGAAGATATGAATGAACTGCGTCTACAACAGATACAGCATTTTTTCGAGCACTACAAAGATCTAGAGCCAGGTAAATGGGTCAAGGTTGATGGTTGGTATGGACCAGATGAAGCAGGTAAAGAAATTATGTCTGGTGTTGAAGCTTATAAAAACGCAGCAAGCAAACCTAACTTTTAATTAAGTCTTATCGAGCCTATCTGTTTTAAAAGGATTGCGTTCGTTTAGTTCGTCCATGTATGAGTCGATTCCTGCGCCTTCTCGGCTCAGGAATCGCTCAATGGCATCAGCAAACGCAGGATGGGCAAGCCAGTGAGCAGAATGCGTACGTTGCGGTAAAAAACCACGCGCCATTTTGTGTTCACCTTGTGCGCCACCTTCAAAAGAGTGAATTCCCTCTGCGATGCAAAATTCTAAAGGTTGGTAATAAGCTGTCTCGAAATGTAGGCAAGCATGATGTTCAATTGCGCCCCAATAGCGACCATACAAGGTAGTTTGATCGTAAATAAGTAATGAAGCTGCGATAGCTTGATTGTCGCGTTCAGCGATTACAAGCAAAATATTTTCTGGCATGGTGGCACCTATGCGCAGAAAAAAATCGAGATTTAAATACGGTGTTGAGTAATGCGCGCTATAAGTTTGGTCATAGCAGCGTTTAAAGAAACGCCAGTCGCTTTCACTAAGATCAGCCCCTTTGATTTGTTTAAAGCTAATACCTGCTTCAGCAACTTTGCGACGTTCAGCGCGTATATTTTTACGTTTCTTTTGTTCTAAGGTCGCAAGAAACTCTTCAAAGTTTTTATATTCCTTATTCTCCCAATGAAATTGCACGCCCGAGCGCAACATAAAACCGGCATCTGCCAGAGAATTCGCTTCAGCTTCTGTGGGATAAAGAATGTGAGTAGACGATAAACCACGACTTGTTTGCAAATTTTGTAATGCGCTGATGAGAGCTAATCTGCTTGCATCGTCGATTGCTAGTAGACGAGAACCTGTAACCGGTGTGAAAGGTATGGCAGAAAGAAATTTTGGATAATAGTCTAGGCCATTCCTTTGATAAGCATCTGCCCAAGCCCAATCAAACACATATTCACCGTAAGAGTGGAATTTTTCATACAGTGGCATTGCTGCAATGAGTTGTTCTTCATTCCACAATGTTAAAAATTGTGGTTGCCAACCAGATTCGCGACTTGCACTACCGGATTCATGCAGCGCATGCAGAAATGCATACGATAAAAATGGTGTAGGATGATTTTGTATATGTAATAAGCCATCCCATGCTGTTTGCCCAACCTCAGCAAGAGAAGAAACAATACGCGTGCGATAATTCAAATTTTGCAGAGTCGGCCTCATGCCATGACAGTGAATGTAGCAATAGCCCAAATCAACAGCACCGTAGGCGATTTAGCCGGAAACAGTGCAAAAATAGTGGACTGCGCTCGACGCGCTTCACTAGAGAATGCCGATATTCTTTTGACGCCTGAGCTGTCATTAGTCGGCTATCCGCCGGAAGACCTCTTGCTGCGGGTGTCATTTTACGCAAAATCTCAGATTGCGTTGCAAGCCTTGGCACTTGAGCTAGCAGCGTACAAGGATTTGCATGTCATCATCGGTCATCCACTTGCCCAAGATGGTCTGCATTACAACGCTGCATCGGTTTTATGCAATGGTGAAATCATACTCACCTATCGTAAGCATGCACTGCCAAATTACACCGTGTTTGATGAGAAGCGTTATTTTTCTAGTGCTCAGGATGCTTGTACCTTCACACTAAAAGGCGTTAATTTCGGTATAAACATTTGTGAAGACACGTGGTTTGATGAGGCACCTGCAAGAGCTCGTGAAGCAGGTGCTGAGGTGTTGTTGGTATTAAATGCCTCTCCCTATCATATGCAGAAACAGAATTTGCGCCATGATGTCATGCGGTTCAATGTAACTGGACAAGGTATGGCTTTGGTGTATGCCAATTTAGTGGGTGCGCAAGATGAATTGGTTTTTGATGGCGGCTCCTTTGTTATGGATGCTAGCGGCACCATCACCAATCAATTACCGCATTTCGTGGAAGATTTCATAACAGTTAGTTTTGATGGTGCGCAGCCCATAACCCACGACCTACCAGCAGAGATGTCAACCGAAGCGCAAGTGTATGCAGCGCTAGTGTTAGGTGTGAAAGATTATGTAACCAAGAACGGATTTCCAGGTGCCCTTATCGGATTATCCGGTGG
>JAXISQ010000054.1:0-8252 GCA_034680505.1 Noviherbaspirillum sp. | reverse complement strand
CAGCTGCAGTTCCGGACGCCCAAGCCCACTGAAAGTTGTAACCCCCCAGCCAACCCGTCACATCGACGGCCTCGCCCACGAAGTAAAGTCCAGGGACTTTGTTCGCCATCATGCTTTGTTGCGACAATTCGCGTGTATCCACCCCACCCAAGGTCACTTCTGCCTTGCGATAGCCTTCCGAACCATTCGGTGCAATTTGCCATTGGTTGAGTGAAGCACCCAAACGACGCAATTGTTGGTCCGGCATATCAGCCAAACGAGCATCGGGCTTAAAAGCATGCACTTGCAACCAACCTTCTATTAGTCGAGCTGGTAACCATTGCGATAAATGATTCGCCAGATTTTTTTTCACTTGATGCTTAGCTGATAATAATTCTTGTGCCACATCCAAACTCGGCAATAAGTTTAGAGTTAGAGCCGCATCATTTTTCCAATAACTAGATATCTGCAATACCGCGGGACCAGACAAACCTCGATGTGTGAACAACAAATCTTCTCGAAAGCGCCCACCTGTTTTTTTATCACCCGTCGCCACATCCACTTCCAGTGAAATCCCCGCTAAAGGAATAAAACTCTGCCAATCTGATTCATTAAAAGTTAATGGCACCAATGCAGGCCGAGGTTCAATCACTTGCAAACCAAATTGTTTAGCAATGCGAAATGCAAAATCAGTAGCGCCTATCTTTGGGATGGATAAACCACCGCTTGCAATCACTACTTGCTGCGCAATGATTTCACCTGCATCTGTTGTGATGTGAAATGCTTCACCTTGTTTGCCTAGCTTACGCACTGAAGTCGGCATACGCCAACTCACATTACCTAAATCACACTCTGCTTTCAGCATCTGAATAATATCTTCAGCAGAACGATCACAAAACAATTGCCCTTTATGTTTTTCATGAAAAGGAATTGCATGACGTTTGATGAGATCAATAAAATTTTTAGGCGTATAACGTGACAAAGCGCTTTTACAAAAATGCGGATTTTGTGAAAGAAAATTTTGTGGCGTTGTATCAAGATTCGTAAAGTTGCAGCGCCCACCACCAGAAATACGAATTTTCTCTGCTAGTTTTTCTGCATGATCAATTAAGACCACATGCTTACCCCGTTGTCCCGCAACAGCGGCACACATCATGCCGGCAGCACCCGCTCCTATCACTGCCACATCAAATGCTTGCGTCATGTTCTTAACTGTCTCGCTATTTGCTTGCAATGTTCAACTTGTTCTTTAATTGCAAACGGAATCAATTGCTCGTTTGCCAAAGCTTGTTTAATCCACGTTGCAGTAGTGACTGCATCATTCGCAGGCAAATCAGGAAAATGATCGACCGGTTCTTGACGTTCTACTAGCGTTGATCGTTGATGTTCATGAAACCACTCAATCGCATTTGCACGTTTTGCATTCGCGACCGTTTCACCTTCGGTGCCTCGCATCAGAAATACATCCCCTTGCGCTGGATTAGCCGCAGTAGAAAAATAATCGCACAACATAGTGAAATACTCAGGATGCGTATAAGAGACTAAACGCAATGCCTTATCTGTAAAGGGCTGCATAATTTTTACCAGCATATGGGTGGAATTACGCAAACCCAGTACTCGCCTTACTTGCAACAACTGATAAAGCTGCGGTGCTAAGTTTTGAATAGAGATAAATGCCGGTTGTTGTTGTGAAAATTTTTCCACGACAGCATTTGCATCAACACAAACAGCCACACCCATTTCTGCAAAAATTTCTGCAGTTGTGACTCGACCTGGATCATGCGTCATACCATGCACTAACACAGGCACACCTTCACGCGCCAATAAACACGCTAACAGAGGAGTGAGATTCGGCAATTGTCTAGCACCGTTATAACTAGGAATAACAACAGGCGCATACAATCCTTCTGGTGCAATAAGCGGTGTAAATGAAGCTTCAGCAGCATATAAAAATCCAGCTAACTCTTGTACAGACTCGCCTTTAATCCGCATCGCGATTAAAAATCCGCCTAATTCGATATCAGACATTTGACCATTTAGCATTGCTGCATAAATCGCTTGTGCATCATCGCGTGATAAATCGCGCGCGCCTTTTTTGCCACGTCCAATTTCACGAATAAAGGGTGCCGCATGAAAGCTAGCTAGTGCTGGAGTTTGTTGTTTCATATTGCAAGATTACACTGAAGAGATAGAGTTAACTTAAATTATCCTAACTAGCTTACATTACAATACGCTTTTCCCATTCAGATAAGCAGCTCTTCCACTTAAAACCCCATGATTGTTCTTGGCATTGAATCCTCTTGTGATGAAACCGGCTTAGCTTTGTATGACACAGAGCGTGGCCTGCGTGCACATGCACTGTATTCACAAGTCACTATGCATGAAGAATATGGCGGTGTCGTTCCTGAATTAGCTTCACGTGATCATATTCGTCGTGCTATTCCCTTACTCGAACAAGTACTGCAATCTAGCCAATTAGATATGCCAGCTATTGATGCGATTGCTTATACACAGGGACCAGGCCTTGCAGGCGCGTTGCTAGTAGGCGCATCGGTAGCATGTGGTCTAGGACTCGCACTTGATAAGCCAGTGATCGGCGTACATCATCTAGAAGGACACTTACTCTCCCCGCTACTGGCCTCACATCCTCCTGCGTTTCCTTTCATTGCTTTACTCGTTTCAGGTGGGCACACACAATTAATGCGTGTTGATGGTGTAGGTCTCTATACCTTATTAGGTGAAACCTTAGATGATGCAGCCGGCGAAGCATTTGATAAATCAGCGAAATTACTCGGCTTAGGTTATCCAGGTGGTCCTGCGATCTCACGCATTGCTGAAACAGGCAATTCCGATGTCTATCAATTACCGCGACCTATGCTGCATGCAAAAAATTTGGATTTTAGTTTTTCAGGATTAAAAACTGCTGTACTAACACTCGTTAAAAATCATAAAGGTCCACTTACAACGGAAGATAAAGCGAATATTGCCCGTGCTTTTGTCGATGCTATGGTTGAAGTGTTAGTTGCAAAATCACTCGCCGCTTTAAAACAAAACAATCTACAACGATTAGTCGTAGCAGGCGGTGTAGGCGCAAATACGCAGTTACGTAATATGCTGAATGCCGCTGCGAAGAAAAAACGCTTTGAAGTTTTTTATCCTGAACTGGAATTTTGCACAGACAATGGTGCCATGATTGCTTTTGCTGGTGCATTACGTTTACAGCGTTCACCGCAAGCAGCGAGTAAAGATTATCGCTTTAATGTGAAACCGCGCTGGCCTTTAGATCAAATCGACTAAGATCGCTAACTTCAAAACGACTTAATCTGTTTTCTTGCTACCCAGTCGACTCTCTTTGCCGGTTAGTAAATTACCGATATTTTTATGATGGCGATAAATTAATAAGCCACTCATGATCAAGACTGCGAGTAGCTTGATATCAACACCAAATAATAAACCGTAATAAAACGGTGCAAAAATCGCTGATACCAAAGCGGCGAGTGAAGAATAACGAAATGCATAAGCAACTACACTCCACGTCACTAGTGTTGCCAACCCCAAAATAGGATTTAAGCCTAACAACACACCCAGCGCAGTCGCTACACCTTTGCCACCTGCAAAACGCAAAAACACCGGCCACAAATGGCCAAGAAAAACAGCGAGTGCTATGAGTGCAATTCCAGCTTCACCTAAAGCGAATTGTTCATCAAAGCGTAACGCTAACCAAACAGCAAGCCAACCCTTAGCGCAATCACCCAACAGTGTTAAAACCGCAGCAAGTTTATTGCCGCTTCTGAGTACATTCGTCGCACCTGGATTTTTAGAACCATAAGTACGTGGATCAGCTAGACGAAATAGTTTGCTCATTAATACGGCAAATGAAATTGAACCCAGTAAGTAAGCAAGGACAATAGCGATGGTGATGTTCATAGCTGTCAGTTCTAAAATTAATTGATGAAGTATTATGCACTAGCTGATTATGCTCACCAAATTACATAATCAGCTTTCAGTGAATCGTATCACCCACGTGGATGATGTTCCGCATGAATTTTCTTTAAACGTTCACGCGCCACGTGCGTATAAATCTGCGTGGTTGAAATATCTGCATGACCCAACAATAACTGTACTACTCGCAAATCTGCACCATGATTAAGTAAATGTGTAGCAAAGGCGTGGCGCAAAGTATGCGGGGAAAGCGGCGCATTAATATCAGCACGCAAGGCATATTTTTTTATAATCTGCCAAAACATTTGCCGCGTCATAGGACCACCTAGCGCCGTGACAAATAATGCATCATGGTTTTTTTCGTTGAGTATAGTAGCGCGTGCTTCTTTCAGATAGCGCTCTATCCATACCCGCGCTTCTTCGCCAAATGGCACTAATCGTGTTTTATTCCCCTTACCGGTGACACGCAACACACCTTCATTCATTCCTACCTCAACAGACTTTAACAGCACTAATTCTGAAACACGCAAACCACTGGCATACATCAATTCCAGCATGGTGCGATCACGTAAACCTAAAGGCGTATGAATATCTGGCGCAGCAAGTAAAGCTTCTACATTTTGTTCTGATAAAGTTTTAGGAAAACGTGCTGGCTGACGAGCTGATTTCAATCGCACACAAGGATCAGCTTGAATGCGATTTGTTCTGAGTGCAAATTGATAAAATCTTCTCAGCACTGCTAAACGGCGGTTAGAAGACGTCGCTTTACTATGCTCATGCTTGAAAGCGAAATAAGCGTGAATATCTGCTTCAACTGTTTCTAATAAATTTTTAGCGCGATCACGCTGCAACCAATCTGCAAATAACAATAGATCACGCTTATATGCTTCTAAAGTATTTTTTGATAAACCATCTTCTAACCACAGCACATCACTGAATTCATCAACGATGACCTGACCTGGCTTCTCAGATGAATCACTCTCTTTTAAATTATTTTTTTGTCGAGTCATTAACGACTAAACACCAGACTTGGTAGCCACAGTGAGATTTGTGGCACATAAGTTATCAGTAATAAAAACCCTAGCATGGTACATAACCAAGGTAAAACAGCTTTGGTCAATTCTGTGATGCCCATCTTAGTAATACTGGAGGCGACATATAAATTTAAACCTACCGGTGGATGACACATACCTATCTCCATGTTCACCACCATGATGATGCCGAAATGAACTGGATCGATACCCAATGCTGTCGCAACAGGAAATAAAATCGGCGCCATGATTAGCACAATTGAAGAAGGCTCCATCACATTCCCTGCTAACAGCAAGAGAAAATTCACTACTAATAAAAAGCTGACTAAACCAAAACCTTTATCCATGATCCAACCTGCCATGGCTTGCGGTATGCCTTCACTAGTCATCAAAAAAGAAAACAAAACAGCATTGGTGATGATGTAGAGCAGCATCGCAGACATCGCTGCTGAACTTAGCAAGACTTTAGGTACTTGGTTTAAATTTAAATCTTTATATACAAACACAGCAATGATAAAGGCATACACCGCTGCCATTGCAGCAGCTTCTGTTGGCGTGAAGATGCCGGAATAAATACCACCCATCACAATCACAATTAACAACAAGCCCCATGCGCTGCGTCTAAATGCCAGCCAACGCTCAGCCCAACTTGCTTTACTCATGCGTGGATAATCATGTTTTTTAGCGAGTATCCACGTAGTCAACCCGAGCAAGGTAGCCAACATCAAACCTGGAATAACGCCCGCCATAAACAACTTGCCTACGGAAGTATTGGTAGAGACGGAATACATCACCATCACAATCGACGGTGGAATCAAAATTCCTAATGCGCCAGATGTGGTTACTACACCAGCGCCAAAAGATGTTGGATAACCTTGCTTGACCATCGCTGGCAAAATAATAGAACCTATCGCCACTACCGTTGCAGGTGAAGAGCCAGACACAGCAGCAAACAAAGCACAAGCCAACACGCCGGCTAAAGCGAGACCGCCATGCCAATGCCCGACCATAGAAGTCGCAAACTGAATCATGCGACGTGCTACACCACCATGTGTTAAAAAATTACCTGCCAAAATAAAAAACGGGATCGCCATGATCTCGAATTTTTCTATGCCAGTAAAAAGTTTGAGTGCCACTGCTTCTACGGGCACATCCGTCATCGTAAAAAGAAAACTTAATACCGTCAGACCCAAAGCAATCGAAATAGGCATGCCTGTTAGCATGAGCACGACAAGTAAACCAAAAATAAAAAGTATACTCATGAGCGAACCTCGGCATTCACAGCAGGTTCTTGCTCTAAGCCTTCAACATGCGAATGATCATGCACAGGCAATTCGCCACTACGCATAAATTGATAAGCCACTTGCAAAAAACGAAAACACATTAATCCTGATCCAACAGGAATCGCCAGATAGACAATCCAAATCGGTATCTCTAATACTTCTGATGTGCTTGATGTACTACTTAATTCATAAACAAAATTTGCGCCTAATGCAGCAATAATTCCAGTAAAAGTAGCGCCTGCTAATAAGCCAAAGATGATGAATTTATTTTTCCAAGGCGTAGACAAACGATTCACTAGCACGTCAACACCCACGTGTATGCCAGTGCGCACACCATAAGCCGCACCGAATTTCGCCATCCATACAAATAAATAAATTGTTAGCTCTTGCGCCCAGCTCGTATTTAAACGCAGCAAACTATCTTGAACAAAGGGGATGGGAAAGCCAGAAGCATAGCGATGCAATACAGCGAGAAAAATAATTAGCGTAGCAACGCCCATTAAACTGGCTATGAACCATTCTTCGAGATGATCAAGGAATTTCATGGGTTTTGTTTATTGCGTTGCTTTATTCACCGCAGAAATTAAATCTTTACCTATACGATCTGCCATCGTTTTTTGCACAGGTAATAAGGCTGCTTGCCATGCTGCTTTTTCTTTTTCATTCGGCACATAGACTGTTGTTGTGCCTGCTTTTTTTACAGCCTCTAAAGCGCGATCATTTTCTTGTTGCGCAATTGTATTGGCATATTTACTCGCTTCACGCATTGCACTTTCTAACTGAGTACGCACATCAGCTGGCAGCTTATCCCAGAATTTTTTATTCACAATCACTGCATAACCTATATAGCCATGGTTCGTCACTGTTAAATGCTTTTGTACTTCATGCATTTTTTGTGTGTAAAGATTCGAAGGTGGATTTTCTGCACCATCGACTACACCGGTTTGTAGTGCTTGATAGACCTCAGAAAAAGCCATCACTTGTGGATTGGCACCCAACACGCGCATTTGCTCATCGAGTACTTTGGAGGCTTGAATACGCATTTTCAAACCCTTCATATCAGCCGGCACATGCATAGGGCGATTGGATGACATCATTTTGAAACCATTATCCCAATAAGCCAAACCCAATATACCCTTAGCATCTAATTTATTTAGAAGTTCACGACCTATAGGACCTTCCGTTATTTTTGCTAAAGTTTTTTTGTCTGCAAAGATATAAGGTAAATCAAAGAGTTCGAATTCTTTAATTCCTAATGGGCCGAATTTTGCGAGTGAAGGTGCGAGCATATGCACTGCTCCTAATTGCAATGCTTCTAATTCTTCTTTGTCTTTATAAAGCGTGCTGTTGGGATAAATTTCAATTTTTACTTTCCCTTTAGTCGCAGCCTCAGCAAGCTCTTTAAATTTTTCTGCTGCTTTTCCCTTGGGTGTGTCTTTCGCCACCACATGACTAAATTTAATCGTGATGGGAGCATCGGCAAACGATGCACCTGCTGAAATAAAAGAACAAGCTGCAACTACCCACACTAAATATGACTTCATGAATTTCCCCAACAGAGATAGCAAAAGATTATGTTTTTTGTCGCACCAAGTATTGTGTCTGGTTGAGTCTTAACTGACAACCACTCAAAACGATTTATCACTTTATGAGTTTCTCATTGCGACGATGAACGAGATAGTAGATCAATAAACGTTCAGGTAACATGCGGGACTGCAAATCACACAAAATGAATTTTCTCACCATACTCATCCCCGATTTCACACTGATACTCATCGGTTTAGTATTAGTGCGCACCACAAATTGGGGGCCGGTTTTTTGGAGCGGGCTAGAAAAACTAGTCTATTACCTGCTTTTCCCTGCGCTTTTATTTGTCTCCACCGCCCGCACACCACTCGATTTTCATGCGACTGGCAAGTTATTACAAGTTGCTCTACTCGCTGTATTGTGCGGCATTTTATTAGGTTGGCTAGCCAAACCTTTATTTCGACCGGCACCAATGATTTTCGAATCAGGT
>JAXISQ010000053.1:0-8632 GCA_034680505.1 Noviherbaspirillum sp. | reverse complement strand
TGTCCAATCACAAGTAAATCGCTATAGCGAGCCTGCAATACCATGCCATCTACGGCATCATCATCAATTAAACGCGATTCAATAGAATTAGCACCTTCTTGATTCGCTAATTTTTCAAAAGAGTGTGTCGCTTCAGTCGCATACTTTCTTAAAAATTCTACATGATGCATTAACGTAGGATCATTAGAGCTAGTTAACCCATCTGCAAATACATAACGCGATAAACCTGTCATAGCAGCACCGACTACGTGGCCAGAAGAAAGCGCAGCTAAAGCAGCGGCATACTTAATACGATTAGCTGTATGTGCAGATTGATCAAGGTGAACCAAAATTGTTTTATAAGTCATTAGGGTTTTTCTCATTAAGGAAAGGTGTCATTAGCGACTAGCGTAAACGTTAGCGTAGAGTTAGTCCATACAGATCACAAACAAAGCGCAGAAATGTTTTTATGAATTTTGATTCATATCAATTTCAAGTTTGTGATTCATATTGTGATTCGTATTTTGATGACCGCTAGGTCTTATGAATGGAGTAATAATGAATAAACATCATTCTTTCTTGCTATGGAAAACTCACCTTTTGTATAGTTATGTAGTGCGTCATCGCACGCAAAGCGCATAACATAGTGAAAAAATTAACAAATGAATATGCAACTACAGTACTTGTGCAGCCAACTTATCCACATGATTTAGAAGAGCAAATCAACTGGCATGAACAATCCATCATGCTACGTCCTATCAAGCCAGAAGACAGCGAAGAACATCAACGATTTTTTGCGGCACTGAGTCCTGTTGATATACATATGCGACTTTTTTATTCAATGCGTGAATTACCAGCTCTTCAGTTAGCTAAGCTGACTCATATTGATTACGACCGTGAGATGGCTTTTGTCGCTATCAGAAAACGATCTAATGGAAGTGATGAGACCTTAGGTGTGGCACGAGGCATTGCTGATACTGATAATAAGCAAGCTGAGTTCGCTGTCATTATCCGTTCAGATCTAAAGGGGCAAGGCTTAGGATTTTTATTAATGAATAAATTAATTACTTATTTTAGGCTTAGAGGGACTAGCGCTCTAATTGGTGAAATGTTATCGGATAACACTGCCATGCATGAGTTAATGAATCATTTAGGATTTACCTTACATGCAGAGCCTGGGGATGGGACGATGTCACTACAACTAAAATTATAAAGTGCGAACTTGTTAATTTTTTCTTCTTTGTTTATTCACATCTTGTGACTTGCGTGGTAGGGCTGAGCGTTTTGACTTAGGTCAAAGTAATTACTTTGTTGCATCAGTAGACTCCTGTCGGACTTAGCATGGCATTCCATTTGGGTGCATAGGCGGCGAGGAGTGAAAGAGATGACAACGACAAAAAATTTAGAAGCAATGGAGCTGGGTGTGGAATTTGATCCTCAGTTAATTAGTAAGCTGAGTCAGTCTGGCCCGCGCTATACCTCTTATCCGACTGCGGATCGTTTTACTGAGTCATTTCATTATCGTGATTATTTGCAAACAGTCGATGGATTGCGTGCAAGAGGATTGCGTCATCCAATGTCGATTTATGTGCATATCCCTTTCTGCGATACGGTTTGCTATTACTGCGCTTGTAACAAAATCGTTACCAAAAATCGTGAAAAAGCCCAGACTTATTTGGGTTATTTAAAACGCGAAATCGATATACAAGGCCGTCTACTAGCCGATTTAAATCGCGTTGAGCAATTGCATTTTGGTGGTGGCACACCTACCTACCTTAGCGACGAACAAATGGATGACTTGATGGGTCATCTACGGAGATGGTTTACTTTCGCGCCGGATGAAGTAGGTGAATATTCGATTGAAGTCGATCCTAGAACGGTTACGCCCGAGCGTGTGCATCGTTTACGTCAGCAAGGTTTTAATCGCATTAGCTTAGGCGTACAAGATTTTGACGAGCAAGTGCAAAAAGCAGTCAATCGAATCCAACCAGAAGAAAAAACACTAGCTGTTATAGCTGCAGCTCGCGCTGCAAAATTTCGTTCAGTGAGTGTGGATTTGATTTATGGTTTACCTAAGCAAAGCTTAGCGAGCATGACGCAGACGTTAGAGAAAGTGATTGCAGCGAATCCTGATCGTATTGCGATTTATCACTATGCCCATTTACCGCATTTATTTAAGCCACAACGTCGTATAGCAGAAGAGGAGATGCCATCGTCTGATGTCAAACTTGATATGCTGGCTTTATGTATACAAAAATTACACAGCGCAGGTTATCGCTACATAGGCATGGATCATTTTGCGAAACCAGATGATGATCTTGCGATTGCACAGACGCAGGGACGCTTACATAGAAATTTTCAAGGTTATTCAACACAATCAGAACTTGATCTCATCGCACTCGGTGTCTCTGCGATTAGTTCAGTGGCGCGCACCTATAGTCAGAATGTAAAAACTCTAGATGCGTATTATCACAAACTAGATCAAGGTGAATTGCCTATCGCGCGTGGCATTAAGTTGAGCATGGATGATGTGATGCGACGATTCATCATACAAATGTTGATGTGTAATTTTGAATTATCGATACGCTCTTTGGAACTCGCCTATCCGATTACCTTTCATACTTATTTTGAATCCGAACTCAATGCATTGCGTGAGTTAAGTACTTTAGGATTAGTGAATGTGGATGCAGACTGGATTACCGTGACCTTGAAAGGTCGTCTCCTCATACGCAATGTCTGTATGGTGTTTGATCGCCACCTAAGAGAGGCGCGCCAGTTACAATCAGAGCCTTTGCGATATTCGCGCACACTCTGAACTCTTAATCTTTTGAATAGTCTTGCTCTTTTTCCCCTATTTCTAGTCGGGTTGTTTGGCGGCGTACATTGCGTAGGCATGTGCGGCGGCATCGTGGGTGCTTTCGGCGTGGCTACGCCAACTCGCGCTACTTTCCCGATTCCTGTGGTGGCACAAGCGCGTGCAGTCACCCTTCATTCCTCTTCTTTCTTGCGCGTTTTATTGTTTAATGCAGGACGTATAACAAGTTATATGCTGGCCGGTGCGCTGATGGCAGGGCTAGTAGGTAGTGTGAGACTTTTTATTAATCTCACCGTGTTACAAAAAGCGGGCTATGTCGCTGCAAATCTGATGTTGATTGCATTAGGTCTGTCATTAATGCAGGTGTGGAGTGGTATTGCGCAGTTAGAAAAACTGGGTCAGTTGCTGTGGCTGCGTTTGCAGCCTTTATTAAAAGTGTTCATCCCTATAGAAAAACCTTGGCAAGCTTTTGCTCTGGGTGCGATTTGGGGATGGGTGCCCTGTGCCATGGTGTATAGCGTGTTGATGACAGCCTTAATGACAGGCTCAGCACTGCAAGGTGCACTCGTTATGCTGGCATTTGGATTAGGTACCTTGCCTCTACTATTCACTATGGGTTGGTTAAGTCAGTCCTTACCGGCTTTCTTTAGAAAAGTACAGGTAAGGTTTTTGGCAGGTTTACTCGTCTTGTTATTTGGTTTGCTCGGTGTCTACAGATTAGTGACGGGCTTATCGCATGGTTGGCTAGATGCTTTATGTCTGACACCGGCGGGGATGTAGTCATGAACAGCCATCAAGATTGTTTTCATTGCGGTTTACCAGTACCTACTGGTAGTCATTGGCAGGTGAAGATTGACGATGTACAGCAAGCCATGTGTTGCCCTGGTTGTGAGGCAGTGGCGCAAACCATCGTCGATAATAATCTCACGAGTTATTACCGTGATCGTTTGAGTTTTTCTGATAAACCAGCTGAATTGATTCCTGATGCCTTGCGTTTATATGACACGCAAGAACAAATCGCACAATTTGAAACCGACACTGAAGGTAAGCTACAAGCTACCTTTTCTATAGAAGGCATACGTTGTGGTGCTTGTGTATGGTTGATTGAAAAACATGTGGCACAAGTGGGCGGTGTGCAGGCAATAAATTTAAATCTATCGACTGAAAAACTGCATGTAGTGTGGGACGGTGAACAATGCAAACCCAGTAACATTGTAAAAGCCGTGCGTGAATTAGGTTATGCCGCTTATCCTTTTGATCCATTGCGACATGGCGAAATCATACGTAAGAATGCAAAAACTTTATTTCGGCAACTCTTCATAGCTGGTTTATCTATGATGCAGGTGATGATGTATGCCGTACCTGTTTATCTGGCTGATGCAGACACCATGGATAAAGACATGGAAGGTTTAATGCGATGGGCAAGTTTATTCTTAACGCTACCTGCCGTGCTGTATTCGGCTCAACCTTTTTTTAAAAGTGCTTGGACTAATATAAAACAACGTGCACTGGGTATGGATGTGCCGGTTGCGCTAGGTATTGCAGCAGCATTCATAGGCAGTGTTTTTTCTACCGTGACAGGTCAAGGTGATGTGTATTTTGATTCAGTCACCATGTTTATTTTTTTATTGCTGTGTAGTCGTTATCTTGAATTGATAGCGCGTCGACGTGCTGCATCGACTTTAGAAAATATGCAGCACACGCTGCCTTCTTCAGCTTGGTTGCTACAGGATTATCCTGAAAGTAGAGAACCTGATTGTGTGCCTGCAGCGCAATTAAGAGTAGGGCAGGTGATTTTAGTTAAAACGGGCGAGGCTATTCCTGCTGATGGCGTCATAGTAGAAGGCAATACTAGTGTGGATTTGTCCTTACTCACTGGTGAGAGTCAGCCACAGAAAAAAATATTGGGTGAACGTTTACCTGGTGGTGCAGTGAATGTGAGTCAAGCTATTGTATTGCGAGTAGAAAAACTAGCGAAAGACAGCACCTTACATGCATTAATTCGTTTGATAGAGCAAGCTGGTAGTGGTAAACCTAAAATTGCGCAATGGGCTGATCGTGTTGCAGCATGGTTTGTTTCTACGCTATTGATATTTGCTTGTGCAGTATTGATTTTTTGGGGATGGGTAGATCCTGTTCGGGCATGGCCGATCGCGATTGCTGTCTTAGTTGTGTCATGTCCTTGTGCTTTATCATTAGCCACACCTTCTGCATTAGCAGCAGCTACCGATGCGCTACTAAGGCAAGGTGTTTTAATTATGCAGCCCCATGTATTAGAAACTTTACATCGCGCTACACATATTGTGTTTGATAAAACGGGCACACTCACTGAAGGCCAGCCTAAGTTAGAAGCCATTAGCTTAATGGGTAATAAAAATCGTGCTGAAGTTTTACAACTTGCAGCAGCACTAGAAGAAGGTAGTACGCATCCAGTTGCTGCTATGTTGATACAAGCTGCACAACAGAGTGAACAAGTTCTTTCACTACTTAATCTTGAAGATATCGAGTCGTATGCAGGGCAAGGCCTAGCATGCAAAGTAGATGGCATATCTCATCGACTAGGTAATGTAAAATTTGTAGCAGAGGTAGCAGGTAATTTGCTGCCTAATACTGATGCAACGGATCATGCCTGCGTTTATTTAGGTAATACATCGGGATGGTTAGCACGCTTCACCTTCAATGATGCTTTGCGCTCTGATGCGCAAGCGGTGATTGATTATTTTCAAGCGCAGCACAAGACTGTGATTTTACTTTCTGGCGATGCTGAGAATGTAGTGCAAAAAACAGCACGTCAGTGTGGTATTGCTATTGCACGAGGTGCTGTGCTGCCAGCAGAAAAACTCGCCTTTGTAAAAAATCTACAAGCACAAGGTGCAGTCGTCACGATGGTGGGTGATGGCATGAATGATGCAGCAGTTTTACATGCTGCAGATGTCTCTTTTGCGATGGGATCAGGTGCTGCCTTAGCGCAGTCGCATGCCGATGCTGTGTTAATGAAGGGGAGACTATCCGCGTTGCGTGATGCTGCTGAAACAGCGGCGCAGACTATGCGCGTGATACGCCAAAACTTAAGCTGGGCTACGCTCTACAATCTGGTTGCTATACCTGCAGCTGCCTGGGGCTTATTAAGTCCTTGGATGGCGGGCGTGGGTATGTCTATTAGTTCTGCGCTCGTCGTAGGGAATGCCCTACGTCTTGCACATCTCACACATAAGGTTTAGTGATAGTTGATATGGAAGCGCTTTATTTCCTCATTCCACTGAGTGTTCTCATCGTATTTTTTGCGATATGGGTTTTCTTTAAAGCCTCTGATGGTGGACAGTTTGATGATTTAGTCGGTCCTGGTTCACGCATATTGCAAGATGACGATAGCGTGCACGATATAAATAATAAGAACACTACTAAAAAAAATACTGATGAGTCACATTTATGACTGATGAGCTATCTGGTTAAATTTGACTCAGGTCAAGGAATTTTGCCCTAATGAAACGTACCCTCCCTGCCATGATTGGTGTAAAAAAGGGGAGTTTTCGTGGATACAGCACAAAGCTACAACTACAAGGTCGTTAAGCAATTCGCAGTAGCGACCGTAGTTTGGGGTGTGGTCGGCATGCTAGTCGGCGTCTTGATAGCAGCGCAGTTGGCTTGGCCAGCGCTTAATTTCGATATATCGTGGTTGACTTATGGTCGCCTGCGTCCCTTGCACACTAATGCAGTGATTTTTGCGTTTGGTGGTTGCGCTTTGTTTGCAACCTCGTATTACGTCGTGCAGCGCACGTGCCAAGTTCGGCTATTCTCGGACACACTCGCTTCCTTAACATTCTGGGGCTGGCAGTTAGTGATCGTTGCAGCTGCGATTAGTCTGCCACTTGGCTTTACGCAAGGTAAAGAATATGCAGAGTTAGAGTGGCCTATTGATTTATTGATCGCGGTTGTCTGGGTATCGTATGCAGTGGTCTTCTTCGGCACACTACTCAAGCGCAAAACTTCTCACATCTATGTCGCGAACTGGTTCTTCGGTGCGTTTATTTTAACGGTAGCGATTCTGCATATTGTTAATTCTGCAGCGATGCCTGCAACGATGACTAAATCTTATTCTGCTTATACCGGCGTGCAGGATGCAATGATTCAATGGTGGTATGGACATAATGCAGTGGGTTTCTTCTTAACAGCAGGTTTCTTGGGCATGATGTATTACTTCATTCCTAAGCAAGCAGAAGCACCAGTCTTTTCTTATCGTTTATCGATTGTGCATTTCTGGGCTTTGATTTTTACTTACATGTGGGCAGGTCCCCATCACTTGCATTACACCGCATTACCAGATTGGGCACAATCAATCGGTATGGTGTTCTCCCTGATTTTATTAGCACCTAGCTGGGGTGGCATGATTAACGGCATCATGACTTTGTCGGGTGCATGGCATAAATTACGTAGTGATCCTATTTTAAAATTTCTGATCGTCTCTTTATCTTTCTATGGCATGTCGACTTTTGAAGGTCCGATGATGTCGATTAAGACAGTCAATGCACTCTCGCACTACACCGATTGGACTGTAGGTCACGTACATTCCGGAGCCTTAGGTTGGGTAGGCTTTATTTCTATGGGTTCTATCTATTACCTATTGCCACGCTTATCAGGCAAAACCTCGATGTGGAGCACACGTTTAATTGAATGGCATTTCTGGGTTGCCACCATCGGTATTGTTTTGTATATCGCTTCGATGTGGATTGCCGGTGTGATGCAAGGTTTAATGTGGCGCGCAGTCAATAGTGACGGCACATTAACTTACAGTTTTGTTGAGGGTGTGAAAGCAACTTATCCGTATTATGTGATTCGCGTAACCGGCGGTGTCCTATATTTATCGGGCATGCTCATGATGGCTTTCAATACATACAAAACGGTGAGTGGTGGTACGGCAGTGCAAGCGCGTATTCCTACTTCAGCGGGCGCACACGCTTAAACCACAGAATTCAATAAGGAGTCATCAATGCGTTTCACTCATGAATCAATCGAGAAAAAACCGTTGCTACTAATCGTGCTTGTTATTTTAGTAGTTAGCATAGGCGGCTTAGTAGAAATCTTGCCGTTGTTTTTTCAGAAGTCCACCACTGAACCAGTAGCAGGGTTAACTGCCTATAGTCCACTGCGTTTAACTGGTCGCGATATTTATGTACGCGAAGGATGCTACAACTGTCATTCACAAATGATACGTCCGTTCCGCGCAGAGACTGAACGTTATGGTCATTATTCAGTAGCTGGTGAGTATGTCTATGACCGTCCATTTCAGTGGGGTTCTAAACGTACTGGTCCAGATTTAGCACGCGTAGGGGGGCGTTACAGTGATGACTGGCATCGTGCCCATTTAAATAATCCACGTGATCTTGTGCCTGAATCAAATATGCCAGGTTATCCATGGTTAGCTACAACAGCTTTAGATCCACAAGCCATCGTACCTAAACTGCAAGCATTAAAACGACTAGGCGATCCGTACACCGATGCAGATATACAAGCAGCTCCTGCACAGCTACAAGGTAAAACTGAACAAGATGCATTAGTCGCTTATTTGCAAGGTATGGGCGTGCATATTAAAGCGAGGAGATAAGAATGAATATCACCGATGTAGTCTCAGATGCACGTAGCATCATTACCGTAATTAGTATGCTGACATTCATAGGTATAGTTTTATGGGCATACAGCGCACGTAGAAAAAATGATTTTGATGAAGCAGCGATGCTGCCTTTTAATGAAGAAGATGATTTGAATAAAACTACGCAGGAGCCACGTCATGGCTGATTTTACTAGCGGATTTTGGAGTATTTATATTTCGGTTCTCACCTT
>JAXISQ010000052.1:0-8665 GCA_034680505.1 Noviherbaspirillum sp. | reverse complement strand
CGATCAGACTCTTTGATGATGACTTGTGTGTATTCACGTAATTCCTTCAAATGCCGATCGGGTAATTCCATTTCCAACAACTGCGCTGCTCCACGTATGCCACCCAGTGGATTTTTAATTTCATGCGCCAAATTACGAATCAGCTCTTTATTTGCTTGCGTCTGATCTAATAAACGTTCTTCACGATCGAGTTTTATCTGCTGATCGTTTTCACGTAATTCTATGAGTATGGGATTTTCTGGATCGTCCAGAACGGTGACTATCATGTTCACCTGCAATGGCAGTCTGCCACCTGCTCGCTCTAAGAATAAATCTTCACGCTTTTCATCAAACTGATGCTGATGTGCCTGCGCAAAGATAGCGGCCAGTTTGTCACCATTGACGAATAAATCCGCCATACGCTGATGGTGCAGCAATTTAAACGAGCTCTCCAGCAAACTCTCCGCGGCAGCATTGGCATAGGTTATGCGCCCTTGTACGTCGAGCACTAAAACAGCCGACGCCAGTAAATCGAGACCGCCCAAAGAGGTGGAAAGTATATTCACGATGATCCAAAAAATAAGGCCGTTAACCGGCCTTGTTTGTCTTAATTAAGCCCAACCCTATTTTAAAGTACTGATCTCCCGTTTGAGTGCTTCTATATTTTTCTCTGAACGTTGTATGTCTTCTTTGAGCTGGGCAACGCGCTCTAAATATTTTGCATAATTGCGTTCACTACCTAAGCGTTCGGGCTCGCCATTCTGGTATTCCTGTTTGAGTTCTATCAATCGTGACTCTTCTCGTTTGACTTCATCGAGCAAGATCTGCATTCGGTCTTGATCACGTCGTTTTTGAATCATGTTATCGATACGGGCAAATGAGCCATCCGGCGCTGCGCTATTTTTTGATCTATCCCCAGATGCATTCCCTCCTGAACCTGAGGGAATGACCGACACTGCTTCCACATTCAATTTTTTACAGCCTTTCACATCGCCAGTATTGCGGTACTCGCGCGAGCCATTCGGCATACTGCAAATGTAGATTCCTTCTGCACGCAGTTCGGATAAAAACAAAAGCATGAATAAAGTACTGAGAATTTTCATAAGATATCGTGATTTAGCTAAGAAAGAATGAGTTGGAGTGAAGCTAATTTGCGCAACTGACTTTGTAGTTCGCATAGCGTTCTTATACCAAAACACAACGCAATTTATTTGTCATAAAAACAACACTTCGCATAAAAAAATAGGGCAGCCTAAGCTGCCCTACATTTCCTGATGTCTTAAGACAAATTACAGGGAGTAATACATATCGAACTCGACTGGATGGGTCGTCATACGGAAACGTGTGACTTCCTGCATTTTCAAATCGATGTAAGCATCAATCATCGAGTCGCTAAACACACCACCGCGAGTTAAGAATTCACGGTCTTTGTCCAGATGCTCGAGCGCTTGATCTAATGAAGAACAAACGGTAGGGATTTTTGCATCTTCTTCTGGTGGCAGATGGTACAGATCTTTCGATGCTGCTTCGCCTGGATGAATCTTGTTCTGCACGCCATCCAAACCAGCCATTAACAATGCTGCAAAGCAGAGGTAAGGGTTAGCTGAAGGATCTGGGAAACGTGTTTCAATACGACGACCCTTAGGATTCGGTACGTGTGGAATACGGATCGAAGCAGAACGATTACGTGAAGAGTAAGCCAATTTAACTGGCGCTTCAAAACCAGGAACCAAACGCTTGTAAGAATTGGTGCCAGGATTAGTGATCGCATTCAAAGCACGAGCATGTTTGATGATGCCACCGATGTAGTACAACGCGAATTCTGACAAACCTGCATAGCCGTCACCTGCGAACAGGTTCTTGCCATCTTTCCAAACTGATTGATGCACGTGCATACCTGAACCGTTATCACCAACGATAGGCTTAGGCATGAAGGTCGCTGTTTTACCGTAGTTATGCGCTACGTTAAAGACCACGTATTTCAAGTTTTGAGTCCAGTCTGCACGCTCAACCAAGGTTGAGAATTTGGTGCCGATTTCATTTTGACCTGCACCCGCAACTTCATGGTGATGTACTTCAACTGGAATGCCCAAGGATTCAAGAATCAAGCACATTTCTGAACGCATATCTTGAAAGCTATCGACTGGAGGCACCGGGAAGTAACCGCCTTTTACTGCTGGACGATGACCAGTGTTACCGCCTTCGATTTTCTCACCAGTGCTCCATGAAGCTTCTTCGGAATCAATCTTCACGAAGCAACCGGACATATCTACATTCCAGCGTACGCTATCGAAAATAAAGAATTCTGGCTCAGGACCAAAATAAGCGGTGTCGCCTATGCCTGAAGATTTTAAATAAGCTTCAGCGCGTTTAGCAATCGAACGTGGATCGCGGTCGTAGCCTTTGCCATCGCTAGGCTCGATAACATCACATTGCATGAACAATGTGGTCTCTTCCATAAATGGATCGATATTGGCGGTATTTGGATCAGGCATTAACAACATGTCGGACGCTTCAATGCCTTTCCATCCAGCGATTGAAGAACCATCGAATGCGTGGCCGGTTTCGAATTTATCCATATCGAAGTGGGAAACCGGAACGCTTACATGCTGCTCTTTGCCACGCGTATCGGTAAAGCGAAAATCAACGAATTTCACTTCGTTTTCTTTCACCATCTTCAATATATCAGCCGCGGTCTTTGACATGCGAATCTCCTAACATTAGCGTAGTAAAAAATGGGGGGCGACAGCACAACAAGAAGAGCGAGGTGACCTGTGCATCTCCATGTTGCACCAACGACTTTCCAGGTGGAACGTAGCCGGAGATGATAGCAGATTCCATGCCACAGACTTCCCATTTCCCAGCTTGTATCAGTGAGATAAAAAAGGCGCAAATATGGCCAATAAAACCAAGGTGTTACCTAGTATCCAGAAAAATCACTTGTTAGGAAATCAGAGATAAAGGAAGCCAAGAAAAATAAGATGCATTATTTCGGTGCATTTTTATATTAATTTGCACCAAAATAGAACGTAACGGCTGTGCTGCCACATGGACTCTTAGCCAAAAAAAACCTCTCACCTGATTCAGACCAGCAATGATTTTAAGCCTACTGAATGAGAATCCACCCTATTCTTCTTCATCCTGAAAAGAAACGGGTAACGGCTTACCCTTGATTCTGTCGTGCGACATAAAGCTAGCTGCAAGATCAAACCATTCTTCATGCGGAATCACGCGCTCAGCGAGTTCAACCAACTCTTCGCGTTTACACAAGCGCGCATAAATCGTTGAACAACAAAGTTCTATTGATGAACAAACTTCTTCCATCTTTAACATTCCTTCACGCATGACCTGCTGTAGGCGTGCACGTAATTTGCACAAGATAGAAAAGCAATGTTGATTCAAGCTATCTAATTCATCCAACAAAGCATCTGCTTCACGCGTGAATTTACGCAAGGCGGGAACGATAAAAATTTCGACTTTGCGTTGCTGACAATACTGCTCAAATTGAGAAAGTCGATTCAGCATGCATTCAAATTCCATACTGCTGACATGATTCAGATTTTTCATACTGCTCAAAATATATTGCTGCAGAGCTGAAAAATTCCAGCGCATATTTTCTTGCTCAAGCTTGAGCGTGACAATCGAATAAGTAACAGTAAGCATTGCAGTTCCTGAACTATCTTTGATAGAAGCTCTTAGTATAGGAACAACAATGCGGAACTCTCTTGAGCAACAACAAAACAATCAAACAACTCGGTTTAATCGCTCAATTAATTGTTAGCAAGGTTTAAGACTGAAGAAACTTAGACGATTTTCACAGCGTGTTCACGCGTGGAGTGGAAAGTGACACCAGGCCAACGCTCTTGTGTCAGCTTGAGATTAACACCTGAACTAGCTAAATAAGCTAGATTACCTGCAGCATCATGCGAGAGATTCGCTCCCGCTGAAGATTTTTCAAAATCAGCCAGCATACGTTTGTCATCGCACGAAACCCAACGTGCACTACTAATACTCGCGGTTTCAAATACAGCATCCACACCGTATTCATTCATGAGACGACTGGCAACAACTTCAAACTGCAACACACCAACTGCACCTAAGATTAAATCACCGCCTATAACAGGCTTAAAAACTTGTACGGCACCTTCTTCACCTAACTGTTGCAAACCTTTATGCAGCTGTTTAATTTTTAATGGATTGCGGATACGCACCACCCGAAAAAAATCAGGCGCAAAGTAAGGAATACCAGTGAACTGTAATGCTTCACCTTCGGAAAAACTATCACCAATTTGCATATTGCCGTGATTCGGCAAACCTATGATGTCACCTGCATAGGCTTCTTCTACTTGTTCACGTGATGAAGCCATGAAAGTCACGACGGAAGATACTTTGACATCACGATTTAAACGCAAATGTCTCACTTTCATACCACGCTCAAAATGTCCTGAGCACACACGTAAAAAAGCAATACGGTCACGATGTGCCGGATCCATGTTGGCTTGAATTTTAAAAATAAATCCTGAAAAAGGTTGTTCATCAGGATGCACTAGACGTGTCGTTGCATCGCGCTCACGTGGTGGCTGTGCCCAGTCTAATAAAGCATCCAAAATTTCACGCACACCGAAATTATTAATCGCTGAACCAAAAAAAACCGGTGTTTGCTTGCCCGATAAGAAAGCCTCTAAATCAAATGGATGCGATGCGCCATGTACTAATTCCACTTCCATTTTTAGCTGCTCTATTTCTAGAGGAAACATCTCAGCTAAGCGAGGATTATCGATACCTTTAATGATTTCAAATTCCTGATCGGCTTTTTCACTACCTGCAGCAAAGAGCATGATTTCATCACGCAGCAAGTGATACACACCGCGAAATGACTTACCCATACCGATAGGCCAAGTAACTGGCGCACATTGAATTTCTAATACCGACTCTAATTCATCTAAGAGCTCAAGCGGATCACGGGTTTCCCTATCCATCTTGTTCATGAAAGTGATGATAGGCGTATTGCGCATACGGCAAACATTGAGCAACTTAATCGTTTGTGCTTCAACACCTTTTGCTGCATCAATCACCATTAATGCAGAATCGACTGCGGTGAGTACACGATACGTGTCTTCAGAAAAATCTTGGTGACCCGGTGTGTCGAGCAAATTCACTACATGATCACGATACTCAAACTGCATTACCGAGCTGGCAACAGAAATACCACGCTGCTTTTCAATTTCCATCCAGTCTGATGTTGCATGACGGCCGCTCTTACGCGCTTTAACTGTGCCTGCTAATTGAATTGCGCCTGAAAATAAGAGCAATTTCTCTGTTAGCGTAGTTTTACCTGCATCCGGATGCGAAATAATCCCAAAGGTGCGACGACGAGCCACTTCGCGCTTGATTAAATCACGCGAAACAACAGGATTAGCACCTCCACTTTCTTCTTGTGGCGAAGAAGGGGAATCGGATTCAGTTTGACTACTCATAGTTGAATGGTAATTGAGAAAAATTCTGGCGAGCTGTGTGCATTCACACACTGCACTTACTCAGCACATCAAGCAAAATTGATCTGTGATGATGCGAGCATACCGAAATGGCAAGCACAGCAATAAGATCGATTTGTTTAGCAAGGCGAGAGTCTAGCCGCTTTGCGATGTTTAGTCTAATGATTACAAATTGATTACTGCTAGATTCTAGAATTCAGCGCAATAGCTATTAAACGTCTTGCTTACATCGCGCTTACTGAAAAGTTACCCACAGATTCCGTGGATAGCTCTGTGGATAAATCCTCTTAAACAGACTTAAGCGTTTGATTTCTCACACTTGTTTTTATATGGACTCAGATTGAGCAATGCGCAGCATTGTGAATAAAAATCAAAATAGGAAGTCACAACGTTGCGCGATGCAAGCGAAAGTTCAACCAAAAAAATTCATGAAGTTAAGAACACTGCATGATGCAGTGACAAAATAAACATAAGCATTTACATCACCACAAAAAGAAAACCCGCTAGGAAATACATCCTAACGGGTTATTGCCCCCTCTCGAACTCTTCAAGAGATAGATTTATTTTTTTAACTGCGGGCTCATTGTGCTTGAGTTCTAAATTTAAGTCACCTTGCGCTGCACAAACTCAAATCAACATAAAAATAAATAGCAATATTGAAATTTTTTGGTGTATTAACTTGCTAACTCTTGCCAATAACGCTGATGTAATAAAGGACTAATTCGATAACGCTCACTGCGATACATCATAAACAAATGCTCTAGCAATTGCGACACCGAGACTGCACCTATTTGCTGTAACCATTCAAACGGCCCTGCTGGATAATTTGTTCCTAGTTTCATAGCCTGATCAGCAGCCTGCTCATTACACACACCCTGCCAAACTGCATCAGCAGCTTCGTTAATCAACATGGCAATCGTTCTAGCTATGAGTAAGCCAGAGATATCACGCATGGCCACAGGCTGTATTCCTGCATGCTGCAATGTCGCTTCAATCTGTGCGCGCTGCGTTGTATCGAGTGATGGTGCATAAGCGAGTGGCAAGGCATCACTTTTATCTGTGAAAATTGGCCAATCAATGACGGCGCAATTTGGCTGACCACGTTCAAAAGATAATTGCACTGCAGTTCGGCCATCACATAAATGACATTCCGTTTCACCTATCAACAGCCCCTGCCAATCGGCATCTGCATCATGCGTCACGTCAACTCCACGCAATTGACAGATCTCCATAAAACGCTTCAGCAATCGTGAGTTACCCATCACATGCATAGTAAGTGCTTGCCCAGTCGCGGCTTGGTGCGTGAGGGGCACTGGCACTCCGTCATAAAATCCTTTGCCTACCTTGCGACCTAAACGTCCTCCATCTAATAATGCTTTTTGCACTAATGAAGGTTGATAACGTTTATCACCATAATTTGCATCAAAGACTGAATTCGTCACTGCATAGTTAATGTCATGACCAATTAAGTCCATTAATTCGCAAGGCCCCATACGAAAACCTACGCTACGCAGTGCAAAATCAATTTCAGCAGGGCTTGCTGCTTGTTCTTGCAAGAGCTGTAAGGTCTCAGCATAAAAAGGACGTGCAATACGATTAACAATAAAACCTGGAGTAGATTTCGCATGCACAGCAGTCTTACCCCAAGCCTGAGCCAAATCAAATACGGCATCAGCATAAGACTGCTGCGTCTCTGCACCTGAAACCACTTCGACTAATTTCATCAGTGGTACAGGATTGAAAAAATGCATGCCAACCACACGCTCAGGATGTTGCAAACCATTGGCAATCGCCGTAATGGAAATGGAGGAGGTATTACTCGCTAAGATTGCGTGACTTACGACATGCTGCTCTAACTCACGCAGAAGCATTTGCTTGGCTTCTAGATTTTCTACAATCACTTCAACCACTAAAGCAGTATCTGAAAAATCAGCGAGATTAGTGACAGGTGTAATACGACTTAAGAGAGCGCTACGTTGCGCTTCATCCATGCGCCCTTTGCTCACTAATCCAGTTAATGCTGTTGCAATGCTTGCATGCGCTGCTGCAGCCGCACCTTCTCTGACATCAAGTAATTTAACAACATGCCCTGCTGCTGCCGCAACTTGTGCAATGCCTGCACCCATGGTGCCCGCACCAATCACACCAATCACTGCATCAGCTTGCATGTGCATAGTCATTTAAGTTAGTACGTCTCAACATGGAAGCGGCCTTCACTCACCATTTTTTCATGGCAGGCAGTCCAGTCTAAACCTGCATCGTTACACAGCGCTTGAAATGCCTCCATCACTCCGGCTTCCATGCCCTTCAAGCCACAAATATAAACGTAGGTATCAGACTGCAAAAGTTGTGCAACGTTCGCACCTGCCTCACGTAATTTATCTTGTACATAAGCACGCTCTTGATCCTCTGCACGAGAAAAAGCTAGATGTACATCGATTAAATCTGGAGGTAATTTTAATAAAGGTCCGAAGTACGGCAATTCACCTGATCGTCGGGCACCAAAGAACAACATCATCTTGCCACCCACACCAGCACCCTTAGCTTGTAAGCGACGCCTATACTCTGTCATACCACGCATAGGCGCAGCGCCGGTTCCTGTACAAATCATAATCAGATTAGAACCTGCATGATTCGGCATTAAGAAGCTAGCACCATAAGGTCCGGTAATCTGTACTTTGTCGCCTTTTTGCAGATCACATAAATAATTTGAACCTACACCATGCACAGGTTTGCCATCGTGATCTGTAACGACACGTTTTACTGTGAGTGCAAAATTATTATGCCCTTCACGCTCACCATCACGCGCACTCGCCACTGAATACATACGTAAATAATGTGGCTTACCTGATGCATCAACCCCAGGTGGAATCACACCAACAGACTGTCCTTCTAACAAAGGAAAAATCTGATTACCAAAATCAAGCACGATATGACGTATATCACTCTCTGCATCGGCGTCAGTCAGTCTAAAGTTACCTGCGACAGTTACAGTCAGTGGATTTTTTAAATCATGCAAATGCAAATGCGGTTGCATCGCAGATTGCGGTGCGTGTAATGAAGTGTGAGAAGTCGCTGCATTATGTTGATTGGTCTCACCTGCTTCCGGTAATGAACCATGTACGGCTAACTCAACTGGGGCTGGCAATTCATCCCATTGCAATTGCTCTTCTACTGAATAAGGCGAAACT
>JAXISQ010000051.1:0-8683 GCA_034680505.1 Noviherbaspirillum sp. | reverse complement strand
TTTTTTTAAATTAATTTTTATTTAAATTCTTTGAATAAGATCGTTAAGAGTGAGTGCGATGCTTTGATTTAATTCTATTTTGGTGGGATCAATAAATTTTTATTGGTCACAAAAAGTTTCGCCCTAGGGTTACTAAGCATATCGATGAATCATGCGGCAAGATTTTTTAGCTCGGCCTACTCGTATCATGATTGTCGAAGATGATCCTGTCACGCGTCGTTTATTGTGTCACGCAGTAAAAACAGAGCCCTCACTCACTCTGCATGGTGCATTTGCTTCAGTTGCTGATGCACTTGCATGGTTAAAAAAAGAGACGATAGATTTATTGCTGACTGATTTAGGTTTGCCTGATGGATCAGGGCTGAGCATTATTGAAGCATGTCGTAAGACATTACCTGATGCTGACATCATGGTCATTACAATGTCGAGTGATGAAGAGCAAGTACTAGCATGTATAGAAGCAGGTGCTGCTGGTTACGTGCTTAAGGAAGCAGGTCATATCGATATAGTGAGAGCGCTATTAGATTTAAGAGCGGGCGGCTCACCCATTAGCCCAGTTATTGCCCGTAAAGTGCTGGCGCGCATGGTTAAATTTCACACGCAAGAAACGTATGCCTATGAAGAAAATACTGGGCAGCTACTCACGCCACGCGAAAACGCGATACTCGAATTAATAGCCAAAGGGGGGAGCTACGCAAAAGTAGCAGAGGCCTTGGGCTTATCAGTCGGTACTGTGCAAACGCATGTAAAACATATTTACGGCAAATTATCTGTACATTCACGCGGTGAAGCCGTCTACGAGGCACATAGGCGAGGACTAATTCGCATTAATGAAGCTAAATTGAGTAATGAAATCACTTAAGTGATGCTATTTAATTAATTAAGTGCCATAAAAACAATCATTCAAGATGTCATATCAATACGTAGCTAATTGAAAACAAAGGCTTAACTACTCATCACGCTACAAAAGAATTCCGCGCTCCGATATAATGTAGGGTTGCTAGAAGTTTCATATAAGTTTTGCAATTCTTCGATTGGGGTTGTTATGAGTGATGAAAAGCAGGTCGACGCTGGTCGACGTGGTCTATTGGTTGCAACTTGCGCAGCAGGTGGTGTTGCTGGATTGGCTGGTGCAGGTGCCTTTGTTTCCACATTTGAGCCCTCTGAGCGTGCTAAGGCAGCCGGTGCTCCGGTTGAAGTTGATATCGCCGATTTAAAAGACGGTGAAATGAAAACCGTGGAATGGCGCGGCAAGCCAGTTTGGATAGTTAAACGCACACCTGATATGGTGGCGTCGTTGAAAAAAACGGACGCACAGCTTGCGGATCCTAAATCAGAACGTAATCCTGATGATTTAACACCTGAATACGCTCGTAATGAAGCGCGTTCAATCAAACCAGAAATTCTAGTGGCAGTTGGTATCTGCTCTCACTTGGGTTGCTCTCCAACGACGAAATTTCAGCCAGGTGCGCAAGCTTCCTTGCCTGATGATTGGGCAGGTGGTTTCCTCTGCCCATGTCATGGATCTACTTTCGATTTGGCTGGCCGTGTTTATAAAAATAAGCCTGCGCCAGACAACTTACAAGTGCCACGCCATATGTATTTGAGCGACACAAAAATCTTAATCGGTAAAGATCAGAAAGGCGAGGCTTAATCATGGCATTCGTTGAAAAAAAATTACCTGCAGATGCACCAGCTGCCCAGAAAGCTTTGGCTTGGGTAGATGATCGTTTTCCACTTTCAAAATTGTGGAATGATCAGTGGGGCAAATACTATGCACCTAAGAACTTCAATATTTTTTATTTGTTTGGTTCATTGGCTGCGTTAGTGCTAGTCATACAAATCGTTACCGGTATTTTCTTGGTAATGAACTACAAGCCAGATGCCAATCTCGCATTCGCATCTGTTGAATACATCATGCGTGAAGTGCCTTGGGGTTGGTTGGTGCGCTATATGCACTCTACTGGCGCTTCCGCGTTTTTCATTGTGGTCTATCTGCATATGACGCGTGCACTGTTATATGGTTCATACCGCAAGCCACGTGAATTAATCTGGTTGTTCGGCGTAGCGATTTTCTTGTGCTTGATGGCGGAAGCCTTCTTCGGTTATCTGCTGCCATGGGGTCAAATGTCCTACTGGGGCGCACAAGTTATTGTGAATTTATTTGGTGCGATTCCTTTCATCGGCCCTGATCTGTCACTCTGGATACGTGGTGATTATGTGGTTTCCGATGCAACCTTAAATCGTTTCTTTGCATTCCATGTAATCGCGATTCCATTGGTGTTGTTGGGCTTAGTAGTAGCGCATTTAATCGCACTACATGAAGTTGGTTCAAACAATCCGGATGGTATTGAAGTGAAAGAAAATCTGGGTCCTGATGGTCATGGCATCGACATGATTCCATCCCATCCTTACTACTCAGCTAAAGATGTTTTTGGTGTGTCAGTGTTCTTGACGATTTTTAGTGCAGTCGTATTTTTTGCACCGGAAATGGGTGGCTACTTCTTAGAATACAATAACTTTATTCCTGCTGACTCATTACAAACGCCACCGCATATTGCGCCAGTTTGGTACTTCACACCGTTCTATTCCATTTTGCGCGCAACCACATCGCAATTCATGATTGCTTTGATAGTTGGCGTCGCTGCTTACGCTGCATTAATCGTTTTGAAAACCCAGTTACCGCAGTTAATTAAACGCGCAGTGATGGGTATTGCAGTTGTAGTCGTGATTGCGATGCTAATTTTGGATGCGAAATTCTGGGGTGTCGTATTAATGGGCGTATCAGTATTGATTCTTGCTGGTTTGCCTTGGTTAGATCACTCACCAGTGAAATCTATACGTTACCGTCCAGATTGGCATAAGTATGTGTACATACTTTTTGGTATCGCATTTGTCGTGCTTGGTTATCTAGGTATTTTGCCTCCTACAGAAGGCCGTACCTTGGTGGCGCAATTATTCACCTTTGTTTATTTTGGTTTCTTCTTGCTCATGCCTTGGTGGAGCACGATGGGTGAATTCAAGCAAGTGCCATCGCGTGTCACTTTCCACCCGCACTAAGCCGCAAAGGAATCGAATAATGAAACAGTTGAAAAAACTAATTGCGGCTTTGGTCTTAATGCCTGCTCTAGTAATGGCGAACGAAGCTGGCTATCCACTGGATCGCGCGCCTGATCGTGGTCAAGATATGTCTGCTTTGCAAAATGGCGCTAAGCTTTTTGTGAACTACTGTCTGAACTGCCACTCTGCATCCATGATGCGTTACAACCGCTTACGTGACCTCGGTTTGTCAGAAGAACAGATACGTGACAACTTGCTGTTCACCTCTGACAAAGTGGGTGATTTGATGAAATCAAATCTCAGCACTGCAGATGCGAAAAAATGGTTTGGTGCAGCACCTCCAGATTTATCGGTCATTGCGCGTGCTAAAGCATCAGGTGACGGAACGGGTGCTGATTGGATCTATACCTACTTGCGTACTTATTACAAAGACGAATCGCGTGCTACGGGTTGGAATAATTTAGTTTTTCCTAACGTAGGTATGCCCCATGTTTTGTGGGAGTTGCAAGGTGTACGTGCAGCTAAGTTCGAAGAGGAAAAAGATCCACATGATGCAAATAAAACTACGCATAAGTTTGTAGGTTTCGAGAAGATCAAAGCAGGCAAGTTGAATGTCCAGGAATATGACAGTGCTGTAGCTGATCTGGTTGCATACATGGATTGGATGGCTGAGCCTGTTAAAAACAAACGTCAAAGATTAGGTGTTTGGGTTTTATTTTTTATGTCGCTACTCGTATTTTTAACATGGCGACTCAATGCTTCTTTCTGGAAAGAAGTTAAATAAAGTGTGATCTGTTTTTTATTGTGGCTATGCTTGTTGAAAACAAGTTAAGGTGCGATAAAAGACAGCTAAGTGTATTTGGGGTGAGGCGAGGTCGTCTCACCCTCTTTGTTTTCAAGGAACTGTAAACATGATGGTCCTCTACTCGGGTACAACCTGCCCATTCTCCCAACGTTGCCGTCTGGTCTTGTTCGAAAAAGGCATGGACTTTGAAATTCGTGATGTGGATCTCTTCAATAAGCCAGAAGATATCTCCACCATGAATCCATATGGCCAAGTGCCTATTCTTGTAGAGCGCGATTTAGTGCTTTATGAGTCCAATATCATTAATGAATACATTGATGAGCGTTTTCCACATCCACAATTAATGCCGGCTGATCCACTCATGCGCGCGCGTGCCAGACTCATGCTCTTTAATTTTGAAAAAGAGATGTTCGTTCATGTGCACACACTAGAAAATGAAAAATCTCGCTCTGCTGAGAAAAGTCATGAAAAAGCACGCAATGAAATTCGTGACCGCCTCACAACCTTAGCGCCTTTATTCTTGAAGAATAAATATATGTTGGGTGAAGAGTTTTCCATGCTGGATGTGGCCATTGCACCATTGCTCTGGCGTTTAGATCACTACGGTGTTGAGCTCTCAAAAACAGCAGCCCCATTGATGAAATATGCAGAGAGAATTTTTTCTCGTCCTGCTTACATTGAAGCATTGACACCATCTGAAAAAGTGATGCGTCGTTAATTAGCTTTTCTCCGCCTTGCGCAGTAGTGGGTTCAGATGTGCAAGGCGAGAAGTTTGATATAGGATGTATCATCCTTTATAACTATCTTTCTTCATCTCCGGAACCCGAGTCATGTCCGACATATCAACTAAGCCTTATTTACTGCGCGCACTGTATGAATGGTGCACCGACAGTGGCTTTACGCCTTACATCGTTGTCATCGTAGACTCCGGCACCAAAGTGCCTATGGAGTTCGTCAAAAATGGCGAGATCGTGCTCAATATAAGTTTTGGTGCTACAGCGCAGCTCAAGATAGATAATAACTTTGTGTATTTTCGCGCGCGTTTTGGCGGCGTAAGTCGTGAAATTCAAGTCCCTGTTGAGAATGTGAGTGCGATTTATGCGCGTGAAAATGGTCAAGGTATGACTTTTGACACAAAGTTAGCCGAACAGTTGTCGAGCAAAAAGAAAAATCTGGCTGAAGAGGTGGATGCCAGTAATCAGAAACCTGAGCCAGTACTTACCTTGGCAGCCGTACCTAAAGGGGATGCGCAACAGCCTGGGGAAGAGGGAGAAGACGATAATCAGCCTGATCCACCAAAACCTAGTGGTCGACCTACGCTTACTCGTATCAAATAAAGTATAATCGCGCTTTTGCTAATTCTTAGAAAACGCCTACAGCGCTTTCTGGGAGTTCAGTCTAAAAGCCGGCTTAGCTCATCTGGTAGAGCACATGATTTGTAATCATGGGGTGGCGGGTTCAAGTCCTGCAGCCGGCACCACAATTTTGTAAGTAAAAACGCCCATGTTACATGGGCGTTTTTTTCGTCTTGAGGGCTAGCGAGCCTAATCCGGACTTCTAACAGCAGCGGGCTATTCTTCCGTTGCCACCGTAACGTGCTTCCTGACGCTCACGAAAAAACTCTTCATAAGTCATAGGGGTGAGTTCAGGATGCTGCGATTGGAAATGCGTTAGATAGACATCGTAATCGGGCAGGCCGACCATCAGACGGGCTGTCTGACCGAGATAAGCACCGACCTTCCCTAGATTACTAAACATAGTGTGTCCTCTTAAGCGTTTGCTGTTTCAAGTTTGACTGCTTCGGTTTCTACACTCGTAGGATGCGAAGTACGGAAGGCTTGTAGACAGGCACGGATTCCGAAAAATAATACGGACAGCACCACCGCCATGAAGAGAGCAGCTAATGTTGCATCGACATAGTCGTTAAAAATAATTTGCTGCATTTGTGCTGGCGATTTAGCAGGAGCAATTACATTACCTTCCGTCGCAGCCGCTGAATATTTTGCAGCATGAGCTAGGAAACCAATCTTAGGATTTTCATGGAAAATCTTTTGGTAGCCAGCAGTCAGCGTACAAATTAAAAGCCAGCTTAAAGGCACCATAGTCACCCAAGCAAATTTTTCACGTTTTAGCTTGAATAAGACAACGGTAGCTAATATTAAAGCGATAGCTGCCAGCATTTGATTAGAGATGCCAAACAAAGGCCATAGCGTGTTAATGCCACCCAGAGGATCGACCACACCTTGATACAAGAAATATCCCCAAGCACCAACGCACAGCAAGGTGGCAGAGATGTTTGAAACTAAAGAAGGAATTTTTTTGAATGGAGGTACAAGTGTACCTAACAGGTCTTGCAACATAAATCGACCTACACGCGTACCGGCATCCACAGCGGTTAGAATGAATAATGCCTCAAACAAAATCGCGAAGTGATACCAGAACGCCATCAGTGCTTTACCGCCAATCACGGAAGAAAAAATTTGCGCCATACCGACTGCAAGAGTTGGAGCACCACCGGTACGAGAAATAATCGTTGTCTCACCGACATTGCTAGCGGTTTCACGCAGCATCTCAGGGGTAACAACAAATCCCCATTGACTAATCGCTAGTGCTGCACTTTCAGCTGTCGTTCCTAGAACTGCAGCAGGACTATTCATTGCGAAATACACACCAGGCTCAATGATAGAAGCGGAAACAATCGCCATCACGGCAACAAAGGATTCCATCAACATGCCGCCGTAACCAATATATGGTGCATGCATTTCATTTTCTAATAGCTTAGGCGTGGTGCCAGAAGAAATCAGAGAATGGAAACCTGATACAGCGCCACAGGCAATCGTAATGAATAAGAACGGAAACAAAGTGCCAGACCAGACAGGGCCAGTACCATCGATAAATTTAGTCACAGCTGGCATCTTCAATTCAGGCGCAACGAAAACAATCCCCAAGGCGAGAGCCACGATCGCACCAATCTTAAGGAAAGTGGAGAGATAGTCACGCGGTGCCAGCAATAGCCAAACAGGTAAAACAGAAGCGACTACGCCATAGGCAAGCAACATCCAAGTGAGTTGTTTGCCATTAAAAGTAAACATTGGGCCAAGAATAGGATCAGCTGCAACATGACCACCGGCCACGATAGATAACATCAGCAGTACAAAACCGATCAATGACACTTCTGCCACACGACCTGGACGGATATATCGACTATAAATACCCATGAATAAAGCGATAGGAATCGTCGCAGCAACAGTAAACGTGCCCCAAGGACTTTCCGCTAATGCCTTCACTACGATGAGTGCTAACACAGCGAGCAAAATCGTCATAATCATGAAGGTGCCAAATAAAGCAATCACACCTGGCACTAGTCCTAGTTCTGCTTTAATTAAATCACCAAGTGATCTTCCATCACGTCTTACGGAGACAAACAAGATCATGAAATCTTGTACTGCACCCGCCAAGATCGCGCCTACCAAAATCCACATCACACCAGGTAGATAACCCATTTGGGCAGCAAGTACGGGGCCTACTAAAGGGCCAGCTCCAGCAATGGCTGCAAAATGATGGCCAAATAAAACAAGCTTATGAGTAGGCACAAAATCTAGGCCATCATTAAGTCTGACAGCCGGCGTAGCGCGAGTTGCATCGAGCTGCATTACGTGTGTGGCGATATAACGGGCGTAAAAACGAAAGCCGATCATATAAACCGCAATGGCAGCAATCACTATCCATAATGCATTGATGCTTTCACCACGTGAAAGGGCGATCATGCCAAGAGCGATGGCGCCAACTACGGACAGAGCCAGCCAGCCGGCATTTTTCACGATTGAACTCATGCGTGTCTCCAAAATATTGAGGGATCAAAGCCCGGAATCGGCGGATTATAACCCTGAAAAACAGCCTGCTAAGGCTCGTAGTATGATGAAAAATCTGCGATAAATCGCGCAAAGTCTTTGTTGCTTAAAACGTTATAAACATGGAATCAAGTAGAGTCAACCAAGCATCAACCAAACAAAATAAATAGTGAACAGATAAAACAGAAAAGATGAGGATCTTGCAG
Source organism: Noviherbaspirillum sp. (assembly GCA_034680505.1). Classification (GTDB taxonomy): domain Bacteria; phylum Pseudomonadota; class Gammaproteobacteria; order Burkholderiales; family Burkholderiaceae_D; genus Pernthalerella. The sequence goes on along the minus strand of JAXISQ010000051.1, from coordinate 761 downwards.
CGCTAAGCCAGCGTTGTTAGCCGTTATACAGCGCTAGAACAAGCGAAATCAAAAAAAGGAGCGCCAGTGAGTAATTCAAAATTTCAGTTAGCAGCAACAGAATTAATCAGACAGCGTCTTGCGTTGCGTCCCATCACGCCACTGCCTGAGCCATTACGGCCGCATAATTTAACGGAAGCGTATGCCATCCAAGCAGAACTTAATACATTACTCAGCCTAGCCGGCTTGGGAACGACGGTTGGTCACAAAATAGGTTGCACCACACCAGTAATGCAAGCATTTGTCAATATTGATCAACCTTGTGCTGGTCGTATTTTCAGCAAAACAGTCATGCACGGAGAAGGTGAAGTTCCAGCCCATGGCTTTGTAAAACTAGGTATCGAATGTGAGATAGCAGTACAACTAGCCCACGACATACCTGCACAAGCTAGTCGTTACGACTTAGAGTCTGTGAAATCTGCAGTCGGTGCTGTGATGATAGCAATGGAATTAGTTGATGAACGCTACGCACATTTTCCTAGCCTAGGTGTGCCTACACTAGTGGCAGATGATTTTTTTAATGCAGGTTGTGTGTTAGGTGAGCCGGTGCATGATTGGCATGATCTAGATCTCGCTAATCTCACAGGATTTACTCGAATTAATGGCCGCGAAGTAGCGCAAGGTAAGGGATCCTTAGTCATGGGGCATCCCTTACATGCCTTAGCTTGGTTAGCAAATTCACTCGCAGAGCATGGTCAACCAAATTTGAAAGCCGGTGAATT
>JAXISQ010000050.1:0-8872 GCA_034680505.1 Noviherbaspirillum sp. | reverse complement strand
TCACACCAACAGGTACATCAAATTTCAGTAAGTCATACACTTCATAAGGCTGCTTCTTACGCAAATCCCATTCAATCCCTGAACCACGCAACATAGGACCACTAAAGCCCATGGCTAATGCACGTTCAGGTGAGACCACACCAATGCCCACTAAACGCTGCTTCCAGATACGGTTATCTGTTAACAAGGTTTCATATTCATCGACATAGCGAGGAAAGCGATTGGTGAAGTCTTCAATGAAATCAAGCAGTGAGCCCTGACGATTTTCATTTAAACGCGCAATCGCACGACCATTGCGCATGACTGAAGCTTGGTACTGCGGCATGGTATCGGGCAAATCACGATACACACCACCAGGACGATAGTAAGCAGCATGTAGGCGTGCACCTGATACTGCTTCATAACAATCCATTAAATCTTCACGTTCACGGAATGCATACAAGAACACACCCATTGCACCAACGTCGAGTGCATGCGCACCTAACCATAAGAGGTGATTGAGTAGTCGTGTGATTTCATCAAACATCACACGTATGTATTGCGCACGCATAGGCACTTCTACGCCCAGCAATTTTTCAATTGCCATGACATAGGCATGCTCATTACACATCATGGAGACATAATCTAATCTGTCCATGTAAGGCACAGACTGCAGGAAGGTTTTTTCTTCCGCTAATTTTTCTGTCGCGCGATGTAATAGTCCGATGTGTGGATCTGCACGTTGTATGACTTCACCATCTAACTCCAATACCAAACGCAACACTCCATGCGCTGCAGGATGTTGAGGGCCAAAGTTGAGGGTGTAATTTTTTATCTCAGCCATGATTATTTGATTCCATAATTTTCTTCACGTATGACACGCGGCACATTTTCGCGCGGTTCAATCGTGACGGGCTGATAGATGACGCGTTTTTGTTCAGGGTCGTAACGCATTTCCACGTAACCTGAAACAGGGAAATCTTTGCGGAATGGATGACCGATAAAACCATAGTCAGTGAGGATGCGACGCAGATCATTATGGCCGTCAAACAAAATACCAAATAAGTCGAATGCTTCGCGTTCATACCAATTCGCAGCAGACCACAATTCAGAAATGGATGGAATGATGGGCATGGCATCATCTGATGCAAAGGTGCGCACACGTAAACGCCAATTTTTATTCACCGACAATAGATGTACTACTGCAGCAAACCGAGCACCACTCCATGCACCATCACCATAAGTGGAGTAATCCATGCCACATAAATCAGTGAGTTGCGAGAACTGCAAACGCTGATCATCACGCAATGTTTGCATGGCAGATAAATAGTCTGCTGACTTTACAACAATAGTGATTTCACCCAATGCGCGATCTATGCTCTGCAACTTTTCAGCTAGAGCTTCTTTTAACGCGACTTCAAGAGTATCAAGTTTGGTGCTCATGATTAACGCGCAATCGTATTGGTACGACGAATTTTATTTTGTAATTGCATGATGCCGTACAGCAGTGCTTCAGCTGTTGGAGGACATCCAGGTACATAGATATCAACTGGCACGATACGATCACATCCACGAACGACAGAGTAAGAGTAGTGATAGTAACCACCACCATTCGCACAAGAACCCATAGAGATCACCCAACGTGGTTCTGCCATCTGGTCATATACTTTTCGTAAAGCAGGTGCCATCTTGTTACACAAGGTACCGGCCACAATCATCACATCGGATTGACGTGGCGAAGGACGAAACACCACACCAAAACGATCAAGGTCATATCGTGATGCGCCTGCATGCATCATCTCAACTGCACAGCAAGCTAATCCAAACGTCATCGGCCACATGGATCCCGTACGGGTCCAGTTAATGAGTTTGTCAGCAGTCGTAGTGACAAAGCCTTCGTTTAATAGTCCTTCAATTGCCATGACTTATTCCCAATCCAGAGCGCCTTTTTTCCATTCGAAAATGAGACCTATCGTTAACACACCGAGAAAGATCATCATCGCCCAGAAACCCAACATACCAACGTCACGCATAGCAACTGCCCATGGCACTAAGAAGGCCACTTCGAGATCAAATAAGATAAATAAAATTGCGACCAAGTAGTAGCGTACATCGAATTTCATACGCGCATCTTCGAAGGCTTCGAATCCACATTCGTAAGCGGAAGTTTTTGCTGAATCTGGTCTATAAGGTGCCAGCAATCGCCCTAATACTTGGGGTGCGACGCCGACTAAGATGCCCACAAAAATGAACAACAGAATAGGAAGATAATTTTCGAGATTCACGATATTTCGCAATACAAAAAAATTTGATTTTGCGCGGAAAAAAATCAAATATGAAGTCAAAAAGACAACTCTGCCATTTCGACAAAAAGCCAGCAAAGGATTTCCTATGCTGGCCTGCTTATTCTCATATTCCCTTTATGGTGCCGACGGCGAGACTCGAACTCGCACAGCTTGCGCCACTACCCCCTCAAGATAGCGTGTCTACCAATTTCACCACGTCGGCCATAACCACGCATTTTAACTCGGCTCACCCCACTATTCAACGCAGATTTACCGAGTCATGCTACGTAATGATTTACTTCGGTATTTCTCCGGACTGACCAGTCGGCTTAACAGGCTCAGTAGCAGGTGCAGACGGTGTCTTAGACGTCGTTGCAGGCGCTTGCTCCATCACACCACCACTAGAAACATGAGGACGACTACCAAAGAATGACAATGCTAAGGTAGAAGTAAAAAAAACTGCTGCTGCAATACCAGTAAATTTGGAAAGAAAATTCGAAGAACCACTGGCGCCAAACAAGCTACCAGAGGCACCTGAACCAAACGCTGCTCCCATATCTGCACCTTTACCATGCTGGAGAAGAACCAGACCAATAATGAGCAGGGCTGACAGCACTTGGATAGCAATCGCGATAGGAAGTAAGGAATTCATGTTTCAGCTTTCAGATGTTTTGATTAAAGTCTGTCGGACTTGTTTTCAATCGTTTTAAAAATTATTGCGACAATTATTTTTGGTTTGCGTGAGCAATCGCCAAAAAGTCGGCTGCCTTTAACGCAGCGCCACCAATCAATCCACCATCAATATCCGGCATGGCGAGTAAATCAGCTGCGTTATCTGGTTTCATACTGCCACCATATAAAATTCTTACACTACTCGCTGCTTCTCTATCAACTGCTGCGAGTGTCTTACGTATTAATGCATGTACTTCTTGCGCCATTTCAGGCGTTGCGGTTTTACCCGTACCAATTGCCCAGACTGGTTCATAAGCAATCACAATATGCTTGAGGTGTGCGTGCACCTCAGACAAAACAGGCTCCAACTGAGCTTGCACGATGTGAGCGGTTGATCCAGCTTCACGCTCTGCTAAAGTTTCACCCACACAGACTATGGGTGTTAAGCCATGCGCCAATGCTTGTTTGGTTTTCTTTGCTACTGTAACGCTTGATTCTGCGTGCATGCTACGACGCTCAGAATGTCCAACGATTACATAGCGACATGCAAAATCTTTCAGCATGCGCCCTGCTACTTCACCTGTGTATGCACCTGCTTCATGCACTGACATATCTTGCGCACCCCAAGCCACCGATGAACCTTCTAAAGCCGCTTGTGTTTGCGCTAAATACGGAGCTGGCACACAGACTGCCAACTCAGCCGACTGCGCTTCTGCACCTGCGCGAACAGCCTGCAACAAAGCTGCATTGGTGACTAAATCACCATTCATCTTCCAGTTGCCTGCTATGAGAGTTCGACGCATTGCGCTCTACCTGTTTAGATTGCCATCTTAATGAAATGCTGTTTTGACAATCTGCTGCATGAAATTAAACAGATAGTCTTACCTAAGCCAGCTATTTTAGCCCTTTGCAAGAATCACGGTCAAACCACGCATAGCCTGATCAAAAGAAAGTTAATTTATCGATAACATAATTTTACCGACATGCGTACTCGTTTCCATCAACGCATGCGCTTGCTCTGCTTGTTCAAGCGAGAAGGTCTTAAAAATCACTGGTTTGATTTTTCCCGTTTCAATCAAAGGCCACACTTTTTGATGCAATTTGTCGGCAATCATTTGTTTAAATGCGACTGGACGCGGCCTTAAGGTAGAACCAGTGATAGTCAAACGACGACGCAAGATTTGACCAAAATCGACTTTGCCACTTACTCCACCTAACAAAGCGATGATGACAATACGACCGTCATCCGCTAAACAACTTATTTCACGTCCTACATACTCACCTGCCACCATATCGAGGATGACATCCGCTCCTTTGCCATTGGTCGCTGCTTTCACGACTTCGACAAAATCTTCGGTTTTATAGTTGATGCCACGTTCAGCACCAAGTTCTTCACATGAGCGGCATTTATCATCTGAACCTGCGGTTGCCCACACTTTGTGCCCAAAGGCGTGCGCCATTTGAATTGCAGTCACACCAATGCCAGAAGTACCACCTTGCACCAGCAAGGTTTCATCACCACTCAGTTTGGCTCTTTCAAATAAATTACTGTACACAGTGAAAAATGTCTCAGGCAGCGATGCGGCTTCTAATGCAGTTAATCCTTTAGGAATAGGTAAGCATTGAGCAATCGGTGCAGCACAATATTCAGCATAGCCACCACCTTGCACTAGCGCACAAACCATGTCGCCTTTTTTGAATGCACTACCCGTCAGATCACCATCAATAATTTCACCGGCGACTTCTAAGCCAGGAATATCAGAAGCACCAGGTGGCACTGGATAGTTACCAGTACGCTGCAATACATCAGGACGATTCACACCCGCTGCATGCACTTTAATTAAGACCTCACCTGCTTTAAGGACAGGCAGTGGACGTTCACACAGTTTGAGTACTTCTGGTCCACCAGGATGAATGATTTCTATGGCGCGCATTTTTCTCTCCGAACAATTTCAGTATTCTTGATCTTTATGAAAAAACCGCCGGGCTAACTAGCCGGGCGGTTTTAGCTTTGCAGAACAAAACTAAACAGTGTCTTACTGCTGTTCAGCCTGTGGCGCCTCACCAGCTTCACCTGCTGCTTCTTCTGCAGCGACTGCTTTCATGGACAATTTTAAGCGACCACGATCATCTGTCTCTAACACTTTGACACGTACTTGCTGACCTTCTTTCAAATAATCAGCAACAGCATTGACGCGTTCATTAGCGATTTGACTGATATGCAGCAAACCATCTTTACCTGGAATGACTTGAACGATAGCGCCAAAGTCTAATAACTTCAGAACGACACCTTCATAGATCTTACCGACTTCAACTGAAGCAGTCAGTTCTTCGATGCGACGCTTCGCTTCTTGACCTGCTGCTGCATCAACAGAAGCGATGGTCACTACGCCTTCATCAGTGATATCAATTTGCGTACCAGTTTCTTCGGTCAATGCACGAATCACTGCACCACCCTTACCAATCACATCACGAATTTTTTCTGGATTGATCTTGACAGTGATCAGACGTGGAGCGAAGTTAGACAATTCAGTACGGCCATGCGGCATCGCTTCTTGCATCTTGCTCAGAATATGCAAGCGACCTTCTTTAGCTTGTGCCAAAGCGACTTGCATGATTTCTTTGGTGATACCTTGAATCTTGATATCCATCTGCAATGCAGTAATACCATTCGCTGAACCAGCTACTTTAAAGTCCATGTCACCGAGATGATCTTCATCACCCAAGATGTCAGACAAGACCGCAAACTTATTGCCATCTTTGATCAAGCCCATCGCAATACCAGCTACGTGCGCTTTCATCGGCACACCAGCATCCATCAATGCTAAGCAACCACCACAAACGGACGCCATCGATGAAGAACCATTCGATTCAGTGATTTCAGAAACCAAACGTACTGAATAACTAAATTCTTCTGCTGCTGGTAACACCGCAACCAATGCACGTTTTGCTAAACGACCATGACCAATTTCACGACGCTTAGGAGTACCTACACGACCGGTCTCACCTGTTGCAAACGGAGGCATGTTGTAGTGAAGCATAAATCTGTCACTGTACTCACCTGTTAACGCATCAATTTTTTGTTCATCACGTGCTGTACCCAATGTAGCTACAACTAAAGCTTGGGTTTCACCACGTGTAAACAAAGCGGAGCCATGAGTACGTGGCAGCACGCTGCTACGAATAGAAATTGGACGCACTGTACGTGTGTCACGACCATCGATACGTGGCTCACCTTCTAAAATTTGTGAACGTACGATCTTGGCTTCCAAATCAAACATGATGTTGCCCAACTCAGATGAATCAGGTGCTTCAGCATCATCTGCAAATGCGGCATTAACAGCAGCACTCACCTCTTTAAGTTGATTGGTACGTGCTTGCTTTTCTTTGATTTGATACGCTTCACGCAATTTAGCTTCAGCAATCGCTGATACTTTCGCGATCAGTGCTTCATTTTTCGGCGCTGGGCTCCATTGCACTTCTGGCTTACCACCATCACGCACTAAATCATGAATTGCATCGATCACTACTTTCATTTGAGTGTGGCCAAACACTACCGCACCCAACATAATTTCTTCAGATAACTCGAGCGCTTCTGATTCAACCATTAACACCGCAGTTTCAGTACCAGCAACCACTAAATCCATTTGTGATTTCGGTAATTGTGAAACAACTGGGTTCAATACATATTGACCATCGATGTAACCAACACGCGCTGCACCTAAAGGACCATTGAAAGGAATGCCGGCTATGCACAACGCAGCTGAAGCACCGATCATGGCGGGAATATCAGGATCGATTTCTGGATTCACTGAAACTACATGAATGATGACTTGTACTTCATTCAAATAACCTTCAGGGAAAAGCGGACGAATAGGACGATCAATCAAACGCGATGTCAGCGTTTCTTTTTCTGATGGACGACCTTCACGCTTAAAGAAGCCACCAGGTATACGACCAGCAGCATAGGTTTTTTCTACATAATCCACTGTCAGTGGAAAGAAATCTTGACCTGGCTTGGCATCTTTGCGAGCCACAACAGTCGCCAAAATAACGGTATCTTCTACAGAAACCAAAACAGCACCGGATGCCTGACGAGCAATCTCGCCGGTCTCCATAGTCACTGTGTGTTGGCCATATTGGAAGGTCTTCGTAACTTTATTAAACATTAGGTGTTTCCTTTCTATTTTTGCCGACAGATTTTCAGGCGCTGTCGTTCACCTCACCACGTGTGACGCATCTTCCGTCACCTACTTCACTTCTTCACTTCGAACTCAACAAACTTATTGCAACTACCAGAAATGCAAAATGCCCGCATCAGTTAACTGACACAGGCATCTCAGCGATGAAACGAAAAGATTGCAATGGTAATTACTTACGCAGACCAAGCTTTTCGATCAATGCGCGGTAACGATCTGCATCTTTACGCTTTAAGTAAGCTAGCAGACTTTTACGACGATTTACCATCATGATCAAACCACGACGTGAATGATGATCTTTGGAATGAGCCTTAAAGTGGCCATTTAAATCATTGATACGTGCAGTCAAAAGAGCGACTTGCACTTCTGGAGAACCCGTATCATTTTGCGCGCGGGCGTTTGAAGCAATGACCGCGGCTTTACTTTCTTTAGTTACTGGCATTTTTACTATCCTTCACAAGCGGCAAAACGAGTTTTGATTAAAACCTCCACCCAAACTGCCGTGATTAAATTGGCCAAATCCGACCAACCCGAGAGTATAGCCGAAAGCCTCTCCTCTTACAAATTTAACAGCAAAACAAACTTACTATCTCAACATGTTTTTAATTTGATAATTTATTCTGATTTTCAACTTTCACTACTTAAACCTGAGGATTCAGCTTCTCAGTTTTGGAATGAAGTTTATTCAATGCAGATAAATATGCCTTCGCTGATGCCACGACGATATCTAAATCTGCACCTACACCGTTCACAATCCGACCCGCTTTAGATAACCGCATTGTGACTTCACCTTGCGATTCAGTGCCGGTAGTGATCGCATTCACAGAAAAGAGTAACAACTCTGCACCGCTTTTCGTTGTTGATTCAATTGCGTTCACAATCGCATCCACTGGCCCGTTACCCTGACCTTCGCAAATTGTCTCTTTGCCCGCTATCGTAAAGGCGACTTTTGCACTAGGCTTGGCACCCGTTTCTGAATGCTGTGAGAGTGAAACAAACGCATAGTGCTCTTGCTCATGCGAGTTTTGTTCATCGGAGACTAAAGCCATAATATCTTCATCAAAGATTTCTGACTTACGATCGGCTAACTCTTTAAAGCGTGTGAAAGCTGCATTCATTTCTGCTTCAGAATCTAAACTAATCCCTAATTCTTCAATGCGCTGCTTGAATGCATTGCGTCCAGAGAGCTTACCCAATACGATTTTATTGGCAGACCAACCTACATCTTCTGCACGCATAATTTCATAGGTATCACGCGCTTTTAAAATACCATCTTGATGTATGCCTGATGCATGCGCAAAGGCATTTGCACCGACAACGGCTTTATTCGGTTGAACCGCAAAGCCTGTGATTTGCGAGACCAACTTAGAAGTTGGCACAATCTGAGTTGCATCTATACCTAGCTGCAAATTGAAATGGTCTTTACGGGTACGTACTGCCATCACAATTTCTTCTAAGGCAGTGTTACCTGCTCTTTCACCTAAACCATTTATCGTGCATTCCACTTGTCGTGCACCGCCTATCATCACTCCTGCCAATGAATTTGCCACTGCCATGCCTAAGTCATTGTGACAATGCACTGACCAAATCGCTTTGTCAGAATTAGGAATACGTTCACGCAAAGTACGCAGCATGGTGCCGTACAACTCTGGCACGCCATAACCAACGGTATCGGCAAAATTAATCGTGGTGGCACCTTCATCAATCACGGCTTCTAAAACACGACACAGAAAATCC
>JAXISQ010000049.1:0-8939 GCA_034680505.1 Noviherbaspirillum sp. | reverse complement strand
GAACCACCTTTGGCAGGCATCATGCCGCCCTTGCCTTGATAGCCTTTAATCGCATGGGTATACAGAGTTTCTTTACCTTGCGCTACACGTGCACTCCAAGCAGCTTTATCACCAAACTTCGGCGCACCTGCAATACCTGCGCCATGACAAGCTGAACAAGCGGCTTCAAACAGTTTTTTGCCAGTGTCAGCAGATATCTTAACTGGGGCACCAGCTGCACTAGCTGCAGTATCAGCGGCAGCAGCTTGGCTGCCTGCGCCAAATTGATAGCCTTCATCAGAAACAGGTTTGATACGTGCAGCAATCGCCTCTGGTGATTGCGAATTTGAACCGGCACCAGTCTTAGGTGCGCCACCTACATACATCACCAACATAACGATGATGGCAATCGGAATAACAAAAGCCGCAACAACGGTAACGATTAATTGCGTTGGGGTTTTAATTGGTGACTCGTGCTCTTCGTGGACGTCGCTCATGATTTCCTCTAATGCGTTGTTAATTCATTGCCGGACGAATCTCAAAGTGCGAGCGACCAGCTTGTGTAAACCGGATGCAAGTCACCCAGCAAAGCCTGAGATTATAGACGAAAGCCTGAGATTTGAGCCGCAGATCGCCCATTTTGCGTGGACTGAGTAGTCGGAAAAAGGTATCCTTGCCGCGCTCTGACTAGTCTTTCCCGCGCGGCTGTAGCTCAGTGGATAGAGTATTGGCCTCCGAAGCCAAGGGTCGCTGGTTCGATTCCAGCCAGCCGCGCCAGTTGATTTGCTCTACCTGCCAGACCTGAAGCTGAGCACTCAGAGATTCAAAATTACAAACATTGAGAACGCTAGAAAATTAGCGCCCTGCCGACAAAGGGATTTGTCTAATCCGAAATGGATCGCGCGGCTGGTCGGCACGCACATCGACTATCACCACATTCTTTTGCAAACCACCTTGCACAACGACGCGGGTTACTTGGTCTAAACGTGTGCCATCTGCGTTGGTTACGGGATGATCAACTTTTAAAACATGCGTATCACCCTGTATCAATAACACGGGCTTATTCCAGCGCTGCGCCTCTTCTTGAAAAGCGGCAAGCCAGCTTTTAAATCCTGTGTTGTCGGATTCTTTACCATCCGTGTAAAAAGTATCCGCTTGCATGGCAAAGACTACGCCAAGGTCGCCGCGTGCTTGGGCTTTTGCAAAGGTCTCACGCATCCAAGCAATATTCGCTTCATTACGTAAATTAAATTCTATGGATGAAGGTAGGTCTGGTTGTAAATTATTATTTGAACCAACGATATGTAGCGTAGCAAAACTGAATTTGTTTTGGTGCCAACGACGATTTTCCATAAACAGCATAAAGCGCGCTTCATCTGATTGCACTTGTAAGGCAAGAGGTTTTTTACCCAAGCTGTTTTTATTTGAGAAAAATATGCCGCGCACTTTTTCTAAACGTTCTAGGGGATCATAAGAGCCATTAGAAATGCGATGGCAATCCGTCCATTCATTGTCGCCTGGTGTGTAAATCAAGGGTTGTGAAAAACGTTCAAACTGTTCGCGCACAGCTAGATAGATTTCATCCGAACAAACACTAGATCCAGATTTAATATCGCCTACATGAATGGTAAAAGCGAGTTTGTTTTTATTCAGTGTGTCAGTGACTGCGGTTAATTCTGATAGCGGTCCATAAGGCACATCACCGATAGCTGCGAATGAAAATGATTGTGCTGATGCTGAAGTAAAAAAACAAAAAGCAGTAGCAACCAAGCATGAATACAATGTTTTAGTCATACGCATAAAAAACCAATCAAAACAAAATAAGAGTGAGACATTGTAACTGTCTTTAAAAATAGCGTTTACTGAGCATCAGATTACTTTTTAACTAGATTAGGATGAAGTTCATCAAGAATTGCTGCGCCATGCTCTAAAACAAAATAGCGAAATGCTTCAGCTGAGGAAGAATGATTACGACGGTTTAGTGCGACCACATGCCAAGCACGTGAGATTGGTGTTTCATCAATATCAAGTACAGCAATTTCACCGTATTTCACTTCTAAACCTACCGTATGTAGTGATACAAATGAAATACCTAAATTAGCAATCACAGCTTGTTTGATACTTTCATTGGATGACATTTCAAAAGAAAATTGTGGATTCAGACCGCGATCATTAAAAAATCTTTGCATAATAGCGCGCGTTCCAGAACCCGCTTCACGCGTAATGATTTCCATCTGATTTAACACCATGGGAGAAATACCCTGCAGCGGAGCGAGTAAATGTGAGGGGTGAGCAATAAAAGCATGAGGGTGTGCTGCAAATGCTTCAATTCGCGTATCTAGATCGCTAGGAGTGCGACCCATGATGGCCAAATCGATTTCACCATCGCGTAGTAGCTCCACCATTTGATCGCGATTTCTCACTTCGAGTTTTATCTGCACACCGACATGATCTTCTTTGAAGCGCGAGAGTAGCTGCGGTAAAAAATATTTTGCCGTACTGACTAAGCCTATTTTTAATACGCCCGCTTCTTTTCCTTGAAATCGCGTCAAGGTGGTTTCTGCATCACGCAAGGTATCCACCATTTTTTTTGCGTAAACCAAAAAATATTCTCCCGCGGTGGTCAATTCCACCCGCCTTCCCACTCTTGCAAAAAGCATAACGCCCATATCATTTTCAAGCTCTTTAATTTGCATAGAAATTGCAGGTGCTGTGAGGCTTAAATCAGCTGCAGCCTTGCTAAAACTGTGATGTCGAGCGGCTGAAATGAATACGCGCAACTGACGCATACTTAAATTTTTGAGAAGTTTTAATGTTTTCATAATTACTATTGATAAGAAAAACTGATCAGTAAATAAATAATTGATGAATTTACCTTAACAAACGGGTTCAGTACAGTTCGGCCTGCGTAAACAAGAACGCTTGTAGCCCCTTGAGGCGCTTAACGAATAACAGGAGAGCACATGAACAAACCCGTTGACGGTCGCATCACCGATATGAAAGAGCGCTACAAGGGTGGCGTATTGAAATACAAGCAAATGGGATATTGGCGCCCTGACTATGAGCCAAAAGAGACTGACTTCATCTGCGTGTTTCGTATTACTCCACAAGAGGGTGTGGATGAAGTAGAGGCAGCAGCAGCTGTTGCGGGCGAATCATCCACCGCAACATGGACGGTAGTGTGGACCGACATGCTGACAGCGCATGAAGATTATCAAGCGAAAGCATTTCGTGTTGATCGCGTTCCAGGTACTGGAGAAGGCACTGGTAAAGAAGCACAATATTTTGCGTACATCGCTTACGACATTATTTTGTTTGAAGAAGGTTCAATTGCGAATGTCACCGCATCATTGATCGGTAATGTGTTTTCTTTCAAACCGTTGAAAGCAGCGCGTCTGGAAGATATACGTATACCAGTCGCCTACATGAAAACATTTAAAGGCCCACCAACCGGCATTATTGTTGAGCGCGAGCGTTTAGATAAATTTGGTCGCCCATTACTCGGCGCAACCATGAAACCTAAACTAGGTTTATCCGGAAAAAATTATGGCCGCGTTGTATATGAAGGCTTAACCGGTGGATTAGATTTCACTAAAGATGACGAGAACATCAACAGCCAACCATTTATGCATTGGCGTGATCGCTTCTTGTTCTGTATGGAAGCGGTGAATAAAGCACAAGCCAACACCGGTGAAATCAAAGGACACTATTTGAATATCACTGCAGCGGACATGGAAGAAATGTACGCACGCGCTGAGTTTGCTAAATCACTAGGTTCCAACATCATCATGATTGATTTGATTGTAGGTTGGACTGCAATTCAATCAATTTCTAACTGGTGCCGTAAGAACGACATGATTTTACATATGCATCGTGCAGGCCACGGTACTTATACACGTCAAAAAAATCACGGTGTTTCATTCCGCGTCATGGCTAAATGGTTACGTATGGCAGGTGTCGATCATCTGCATGCAGGTACTGCAGTAGGTAAGTTAGAAGGTGATCCTATGACAGTACAAGGCTATTACAACGTCTGTCGTGAATCACATAACAAGCAAGACCTAGCACGCGGTATTTTCTTTGAACAGCCATGGGCAGATTTAAAGAAAGTGATGCCAGTTGCATCCGGTGGAATTCACGTAGGTCAAATGCATCAACTAATCGATTTATTTGGTGACGATGTGGTCTTGCAATTTGGTGGCGGCACGATTGGTCATCCAGATGGCATACAAGCAGGTGCGATTGCGAATCGTGTGGGCTTAGAAACCATGGTGAAAGCACGTAATGAAGGTAAAGACATCATCAATGATGGCCCTGACATTCTTAAGCAAGCTGCAAAGACTTGTAAGCCTTTGGAAAAAGCTTTAGAGACTTGGAAAGATGTGTCATTCAACTATACCTCTACTGACACACCAGACTTTGCTACTACACCGACTGCGTCGTAAGACAACTTAAAGGATAAATAACATGCATATCACTCAAGGGCAGTTTTCTTTTTTGCCGCCATTAACTGATACAGAAATTCGTGCTCAAGTAGATTACGCATTGAGCAAAGGTTGGGCATTGTCGGTTGAATGGACTGATGATCCTCATCCACGTAACTGCTATTGGCACATGTGGGGCAATCCTATGTTCCAAATTAAAGATGGCGCAGCGGTTTTATTTGAAGTTAACGCATGCCGTAAAGAACATTCAGAAGTTTATATCAAGGTGAATGCGTTTGATAACACACGCGGTGTGGAATCGATGGTCATGAGTTTTATCGTACAACGCCCAACAACTGAACCAGGTTTTGGTTTGCAACGTACGGAAGATCATGGCAGAAGCATACGCTACACCACGCATAGCTATGCAACTAACAAACCTTCTGGCTCTCGTTATTAAGTAAAGAAAAAAGGACTCAGCCATGAACGCGCCAGACCAAGTTAAGACTATTGATCTGCAAGAGATTTTGCGTGATGCAGAAGTTGAGCCAGTGATGGCTCAGCTTGAAAGTGAATTAATTGGATTGGCGCCGGTCAAAGCGCGCATACGTGAAATCGCTGCTTTTTTGGTGGTATCACGTGCGCGTGCTGGCTTAGGTCTAGAGGCAGCAACACCGAGTTTGCATATGTGCTTTTCCGGTAATCCTGGCACAGGCAAAACCACAGTGGCTTTACGAATGGCAGAAATTTTGCATCGATTAGGCTATGTACGTAAAGGCCATGTCGTATCAGTTACACGTGATGATTTAGTCGGTCAATACATAGGCCACACTGCCCCCAAGACAAAAGAGATTTTGAAAAAGGCCATGGGTGGCGTTTTATTCATTGATGAAGCGTATTACTTATATCGTCCTGAAAATGAACGTGACTATGGTCAAGAAGCGATCGAAATTTTATTGCAAGTGATGGAAAATCATCGTGATGATTTAGTTGTGATACTGGCCGGTTACAAAGACAGAATGGATACCTTTTTTAAATCCAATCCAGGTATGTCATCACGCATTGCGCATCATATTGATTTTCCTGATTACAGCGAAAACGAATTATTGCAAATCACTGAAAAAATGGTGGATGGAATGAATTACCACCTTGATGATGGCGCGCGTAAAGCAATGGATGAATATATCCATTTGCGTCGTCAACAACCTCATTTTGCAAACGCAAGATCAATACGCAATGCACTAGATCGTGCACGTTTGCGTCAAGCGAATCGTATTTTTAAACGTGCATCAGGTGCCGATTCCATGGTCACAAGTGAAGAGCTTTCAACACTGACTGCTGAAGATATACGTGCTTCACGTGTGTTCGGTGGCGGACTGCAGCAAACAGTCGTAAGCGACAACGTAAAAAAATAATAGGAGACAGCATGCATAACGGTCGCACTACGCTATCAAAATTTTTAATTCAACAATTAAAAGGCTCACCTGAATTAAGTGATTTAGCCGCGTTATTAGTCGATATTGCAGCAGCAGTTAAAGCGATATCAGCCATGACAGCTAAAGGAGAGTTAGGTGATGTGTTGGGTAGTTTAGAAACACAAAACGTACAAGGTGAAGTACAAAAGAAACTCGATGTTATGTCTAACACGGCATTCGTTAACACCTTTGCTTTAGGTGGTTTAGTGGCGGGTTTGGCATCAGAAGAAATGGATGATCCTGTCGTGATTGAAGCGCAAGATGAGCCCGGTCGTTTCCTTGCAATTTTTGATCCGCTTGATGGTTCTTCAAACATCGACATTAATGTTTCAGTTGGTTCTATATTTTCAGTCTTGCGTGCGCCACATGGTCACGCACCTGAAGTTAAAGATTATTTATTGAGTGGACGTCAGCAAGTTGCAGCTGGCTATGCCATCTACGGACCTTCAACCATGTTAGTGCTTACTGTAGGTAAGGGCACGCATGGATTCACACTCGATCGCGAAGTAGGTAACTTCATACTCACACACCCTGATATGCAAGTGCCTGCTGATACTAGTGAGTTTGCTATTAACGCGAGCAATGAACGTTTCTGGGAGCCACCTGTTCAACGCTATGTCGCTGAATGTAAAAACGGACGCACAGATGTACGTGGTCGTGATTTCAATATGCGTTGGATAGCAAGTATGGTGGCCGACATACATCGTATTTTGATGCGTGGTGGAGTGTTCATGTATCCCAAAGATACGAAAGATCCAGCTAAGCAAGGCCGCTTACGTTTGATGTATGAAGCTAATCCTATGAGCTTTGTGATTGAACAAGCAGGCGGAATAGGTTCTACAGGACGTCAACGCATATTAGATATAGAGCCAGAACAAATACATCAGCGCGTACCAGTCATCATAGGTTCACGCAATGAAGTTGATCGTATAGAGCGTTATCACCAAGATTATGACAATGGATCGGATGAACAATATAAATCGCCTTTGTTCCAAGAACGTTCATTGTTTGCTAGCTAATTCATATTTTTAGGAGACCTCTGTGTCAGTTAAGCATCCTATTGTTGCCATCACTGGTTCTTCTGGTGCCGGCACTACAACGGTCATGAAAAGCTTCCAGCATATTTTTCGCCGAGAAAAAATTAAGGCGCAAATTCTAGAAGGCGATTCCATGCATAGATTTAATCGCATGGAAATGCGCGCTGCAATGAAAAAAGCGCACGATGAAGGCAAGCATGCATTTAGTCATTTCGGACCAGAAGCAAATTTATTGCCTGAGCTAGAACAAGTCTTTAAACAGTTTAGCGAAACGGGCACAGGCAAAGTACGTAAGTACATACATGATGCTGATGAAGGTAAAGAGTTTGGTCAAGAGCCAGGAACCTTTACGCCTTGGGCAGAGATGGAAGCAGGTTCAGAAGTTTTATTTTACGAAGGCCTGCATGGCGGTTATGTGGGCGATGATGCGAATGTTGCTAAGCATGTAGATTTGCTCGTTGGCGTGGTACCTATCATTAATCTAGAGTGGATACAAAAACTCCATCGCGATCAAAAAATGCGCGGCTATTCTCAAGAAGCTGTGTTGGATACGATATTACGTCGTATGCCGGATTACACACGTCATATTTGTCCGCAGTTTTCTCGCACCCATGTGAATTTTCAACGAGTACCGACTGTAGATACTTCTAATCCATTTATAGCAAATGATATTCCGAGTGCAGATGAAAGCATGGTGGTGATTCGTTTTGCAAATCCTAAAGGCATAGACTTTGGTTATCTCACTTCTATGTTGCATGATTCTATGATGACGCGTCCTAACACTATCGTAGTACCAGGTGGGAAGATGGGTTTAGCTATGCAATTAATTTTCACACCAATGATCTTGCGCTTGATAGATAAAAAACGGCGCGTCTAGTAAGAGTAACGCCGTTTGTATGTATGCAAGCGGTGGTTTTTTACTCCTCAATAACGCTGATGCAATTTAGCGTTATTGACATCTCGAATTCAGAAAGCACAGTATGGAAACAGTACAAGCATCTCAACGTGAACTTGCAAACGCCATTCGTTTTTTAGCAATTGATGCAGTCAATCAAGCAAAGTCAGGTCATCCTGGTGCACCTATGGGTATGGCTGATATAGCAGAAGTATTATGGCGCGAACATCTCAAACACAATCCTACCAATCCACATTGGTCGAATCGCGATCGTTTCGTGTTATCGAATGGTCATGGTTCGATGTTGTTATATGCATTACTACATTTAAGTGGTTATGAGTTAAGCATAGATGATATAAAAAATTTCCGTCAGCTACATAGCAAAACACCTGGGCATCCTGAAGTGGATATCACGCCGGGAGTAGAAACCACAACCGGTCCACTCGGACAAGGCTTAGCCAATGCAGTAGGATTTGCTTTAGCAGAAAAAATTCTTGCGCAACGATTTAATCGTGCAGGTCATCAGATTGTGGATCACCGTACTTGGGTATTTTTAGGTGATGGCTGTTTGATGGAAGGAGTAAGTCATGAAGCCTGTTCCTTAGCAGGTGTATGGGGCTTAGAAAAATTAGTGTGCTTTTATGATGACAATGGCATATCAATTGATGGTCATGTAGAAGGTTGGTTTCGTGATGACACCGCTGCGCGTTTTCGCGCTTATGGTTGGAATGTCATAGGTCCTATAGATGGACACGATGCTGCAGCTATCGCAGCAGCAACAGAACAAGCGAAGCAATCGAATGGTAAGCCGACCATGATTATTTGCCGCACCACCATAGGTTGGGGTGCGCCTACTATGGCAGGCACCCATGATGTACATGGTGCACCATTGGGTGAAAAAGAAACAGCAGCCACACGTGAAGCATTAGGTTGGAAGCATGCTCCTTTTGAGATACCAAAGGCTATTAGCCAAGCATGGAATGCGAAAGCAAAAGGTATAGCAGCAGAAGCAGAGTGGCAATTAGGTTTCAATGCTTATGCAAAAGCACACCCAGAATTAGCCACAGAATATGAGCGCACCATCAGTGGCATGTTGCCTGCTAACTGGATACAATTAAAAACTTCACTG
>JAXISQ010000048.1:0-9039 GCA_034680505.1 Noviherbaspirillum sp. | reverse complement strand
TGCACACCAATAGCGATATGACCGTAAGCAGAGCCTAAGTCATAATGATCCACGCCATAGTTATAGGTTAGTTCAATTTCCGCATGATCAGGATTGCTGCCATAGCCAAGAAAAGCGAGGGTATATTTTTGATCGGGTCTATCTGTAGTGCGCAGCAAAGTCATGCCCATGACTTTGGTATAAAAATTAATGGAGCGCTGCATATCACCTACACGCAGCATTGTGTGAAGAAAGCGCATTTATCTTCCCTTTAAAATACGGGTAACTTTTCTGGCTCGTGATTACGTAAAGCTTTACGAACAGCTGCAAACTCTGGGAAGACAGATTGCACCGTTGCCCAAAATTCAGGGCCGTGATTCATTTCACGTAGATGTGCTAATTCATGCGCAATCACATAATCAATATTAGGCAATGCAAAATGCATCAGCCGCCAATTTAAACGGATGCGACCTTCTGCAGTACATGATCCCCATTGTGTTGCAGCAGAGGAGAGGGCAAAACTTTGAAAACTAACTTGCAGTTTTTCAGCATAAATCGCAAGTCGTTCTGCGAATAATTTTTTCGCTTCACCTTGTAACCAGCCTAGTACGCGATCCTTTAATTGTTGTTCACTCGCCGATGCAGGCAGGCTGACGTATAAAACAAGTGCAGATTCATCAAATCGTACACCTGCTTGCACAGACTCATCCAGCTTAATCGTAATAGTGGTGCCTAGATAAGGAATCGTTGCGCCATCTTGCCAGCGCATAGGGGGTTGCAAGCGTCGCACTGAGCGCTCACGTTGCTCATTCATTTTATTGAAAATCCAATTTTGTTTTTCAATAATCGCGAGCTCAATTTCCGTAACTGGTACCCAACGCGGCGCAGTGACTCTCAATCCTTCTTCACTCACTGCAAAGCCTATGGTGTGACGTTTAGAGCGCAACAATTGATAATCTAATGCTGTTTGATCCAGCATGATGCGTCGCGTTCCAGGTTTTGGACTAACTGAACGATGTGCTTCACTCAAAGCATGTTTAGATTCGTGGGTCTCAACAGTAAAACTTTCTGCTGGCACAAGCTTAGCTTGCATTTCCTGAGTAGGAGAAACAACGCTATTGACATCTGGCGTGTAAGCATCCAGCAGCAGTGATAGCTGGCTAGGATCATTCATATGCTTGCGTAAGAGCCGTGTCAGTGACATGCCGTATGGATCGCAATATAAGTAGAGTGATTAAACATCGTCATTTTTGTTGGCATAAGCATTAGGTGTAATGACGCGCATTTCAGATTCTATCCAATTTTCGACTTCCCGCATCAGACTTTGTGGATTATGCCCTTCTGGAGAGATGGGTTTACCAATAGACACAGTAATCTTACCCGGTGTTTTAATGAAAGCATTGCGGGGCCAACAGTCACCAGAGTTCACTGCAATGGGTACGACCGGAGTGGAAGTGCCTATAGCTAAATGCGCACCACCAGCTTTATATTGCCCTTGTTTGCCAACGGCCGTGCGTGTCCCCTCTGGGAACATAATCACCCACTGCCCATCAGCTAGACGATCTTTGCCAATAGCGATTACCTGTGCCATTGCATCGCGTCCTTTATTACGGTTGATTGCGATCATTTTCAACATACTTAATCCCCAACCGAAAAAAGGCACAAACAATAATTCACGCTTAAAAACAAAAATTAAAGGACGTGGCATCACACAGAGATAAAAAATTGTTTCCCATGCTGATTGATGTTTAGACAATAAGATAACAGGGGCATCGGGAAGGTTTTCAAATCCCTTAATTTGATAATCAATCCCACATACCGTGCGGGCTGCCCAGATCACAAACACATTCCAGCGCGAGATTGACCAATAGCGTAAGCGATAAGGAAATGAGAAAAAAACTAAACAAGCCATGGCCCAGATTACGGTAGCAATCAAAAGCAAACCAGCAAATAGTAGTGATCTTATAAACAGACCGTTTTGAGGCATACCGGCTCCAGCAAGGGGTGAGTAAATTCTAGGGAGTAAAAATTATTTTTTCTTATGCAGAGCGTGGCGAGCTGCTTCTACAGTTTCAGCGGCTAACTTTTCACGTTGATGTAAGCTTTCAACAACTTCATGTAAATCCTGCATGACGATAGTGCTGGGAGGGAGGCCACCTTTTTCTCTCGTACGCTGCCCTTTATCGGAGAGCAGCAAATAAGGCAGACTACCGACTGCGAAAGCGGCTTGTAACACTGGCAGAGTATCGCCCACTACAGCCACATACTTCAAGCTAACTTCGAAACGGCTTCCTATCGCTTGCAACATACCCGGCTTAGGTTGACGACAATCGCAGTCGTCTTGCGCAGCATGTGGGCAAAAAAAGAGTGCATCAATATGCGCGCCTAAAGCCTGTGCAGTGCGATGAAGTTTGTTATGAACGGCATTCAGTTCTTTCATATCAAACTGTTCTTTTGCAATACCAGGTTGATTGCTCGTCACCACAACGTGGTAACCACTTTGATTTAGCTTAGCTATCTCTGCGATTGCTTCAGAATGTGTCTGCCACCCTGACACCCCATGTGCCGGCGCGTCGGGGAGTTGCGTAATCACACAATCGCGATCAATAACAATCAACTTCATGAGAGATTAGAGCAACACAGGTTGATAAAAAATCGTAATGACATCATGCATTCAGATGATTAAGTAATTTTATTAAGCTGCTAATTTAGAAATATCAGCAACACGATTCATCATGCCATGCAAGGTATGCAGCAAAGCTAAACGATTCGCGCGTAATGCTGGTTGCTCAGCCATCACCATCACATCATTAAAAAATGCATCTACATCATCACGCAAAGCAGCCAATGCTTTTAGCGTAGCTGCAAAATCGCCAGCAGCAAAAGCACGATCGACTGCAACACGAGTTTCTGTCATAGCGCCATATAAACGTTGTTCAGCAGCTTCCTCTAATAGATTGGCTTGGACTTCACCATGCGTACCTTCAACTTTTTTCAAAATATTCGAGATGCGTTTATTTGCGGCAGCCAGTGATTGACTTTCCGGTAGTGCAGCAAAAGCTTTCACTGCATCTAAGCGTTCGGTTATGTCATCTAAGCGATCAGGATGCTGCGCTACCACAGCTTCAATCGCATCTTGTGCATAGCCGCGCTCACGTAATAATCCACGCAGACGGTCATATAGAAAATGCATTACATCCTGTGAAGGATCAGAAAAATGTGCATTGCCAGAAAAATTGACAGCACTTTGTTGAATTAAATGTGAGAGTGAAAGCTTCAAACGCTTTTCCGTCATCATGCGCAAAATACCTAAAGCATGACGGCGTAGTGCGTAAGGGTCTTTATCGCCAGTGGGTACTAAGCCTATACCCCATATGCCGACCAAGGTTTCACACTTATCTGCAAGAGCAACCACAGTGCCGGTAGCAGTGGCTGGAAGAGCATCACCTGCAAAACGTGGTTGATAGTGTTCTGAAATTGCAGTGGCAACTTCAGCATGTTCGCCATCATGTTGTGCATAGTAAGTACCCATGATGCCTTGCAACTCAGGGAATTCACCTACCATGTCAGTGAGTAAATCAGCTTTAGATAGTTGTGCTGCACGTTGTGCAAGTTTGCTATCTGCTCCCAACGATGCTGCAATCTCAGTCGCTATGTTGACGACACGTTGATTGCGTTCTGCTTGTGTGCCTAGCTTGTTGTGGTACACCACACTACTTAAATTTGTTAGTCTGTCGCTGAGTTTTTTCTTTTTATCTTGCTCAAAAAAGAATTTCGCATCGGACAAACGTGGACGTACCACACGTTGATTGCCTTCGATAATATGTTGTGGATTGTCAGTCGCTAAATTAGAGACGATCAAAAAGCGAGAACGTAACTTGCCTTCTGTGTCTGTTAATGCAAAATATTTTTGATTCGTTTGCATAGTCAGGATTAAGCATTCTTGCGGTACGGATAAAAATTCTTGATCGAAGTGGCATTCATATACTACTGGCCATTCAACGAGTGCAGTGACTTCGTCTAATAAAGACTCAGGCATAAGAATTTTATCTGTGCCGGCTTGATTCATTAATGCAGAGCGTATTTTTTCTTTACGCACAGGCGTGCTGGCGATGACTTTGCCTTGTGCTTCTAATAATTCAGCATATTTCTCTGCAGATGGAATCAGAATTTCTTTTTGTGTGCTTAAAAAACGATGACCTAAAGTGACATTACTCGACTGTAGTCCGAGTAAGGTGAGGGGAATAATGTCACTACCATGTAAAGCAATCAGCTTATGCACTGGACGTACAAATTGTACGGTTGTGCCATCTGGACGTTGATAACTCATTACCTTAGGAATAGGTAATTTTGTGATGGCTTCTTCTAATGTGGTTTGCAGGCCAGTCTGTAACGCTTGACCTGCAGCTGTATAGGTAAAGAAAAAACTCTCAGCTTTACCATCTTGAGCGCGTTCAAGTTGATTGAGTGCGATTGCATCGCATCCTGCTTGCTGTGCCAGTGCCGCTAATTTTTTAGTGAGAGGTGGTGCAGGCTGACCTTCTTTGTCGAGAGCAATCGCAACGGGTAAAACTTTTTCACGGATAGCTTTATCAGGTGAGGTAGCACGCACACCAGTGATGCTAACAGCGAGTCGACGTGGTGTTGCATAAGCAGTGGCAACTGCATCCGCATCACAGTATGCGCGCGAAGACAAACCTTCAAGCATCGCAGTAGCAAACGCTTCGCCTAATTTAGCGAGCGCTTTGGGTGGGAGTTCTTCAGTGAGCAGTTCAACTAGCAGTGTTTGCTTCATGTTGTTCAGATAGGTAATTTCGGTTTACGAATAAAAAAGAAAGGCGTGTGCACTGCATTAAGCAGCAGCGCGGGTATCACCCAACATAGGAAAGCCTAATTCTTCACGGGATGCGTAATAAGCTTGTGCTACTGCGCGCGAAAGATTACGAATGCGACCGATGTAAGCTGCACGTTCAGTCACGGAGATAGAGCCACGTGCATCGAGTAAATTAAAGGTGTGGGCTGCTTTTAAAATCATTTCATAAGCAGGCAATGCCAATGGCACTTCTAATAAACGCTTAGCTTCGGATTCGTAATTGCTAAACAGTGAGAATAAAAATTCAGCATTCGAGTGTTCAAAGTTGTAAGTCGATTGTTCAACTTCATTTTGATGAAACACATCACCATAAGTGAGTTTGCGTTTCACGCCATGCTCTTCCCATTCCGTCCACACTAAATCAAAAACATTTTCTACGCCTTGTAAGTACATCGCTAGACGTTCAATACCGTAAGTAATTTCACCGAGTACAGGCTTGCAATCTATGCCGCCCACTTGCTGGAAATAAGTGAACTGTGTGACTTCCATACCATTTAGCCACACCTCCCATCCTAGTCCCCATGCACCTAGAGTAGGATTTTCCCAATCATCTTCCACAAAACGAACATCGTTTTCTTTGAGTTTGAGTCCGAGTGCTTCTAGTGATCCTAAATATAAATCGAGAATATTTTCTGGCGCAGGTTTAAGTACAACTTGATATTGATAGTAATGCTGCATGCGATTTGGATTTTCGCCATAGCGACCATCTTTAGGGCGACGTGATGGCTGTACGTAAGCAGCGCGCCAAGGCTCAGGTCCAATGGCACGTAAAAAAGTCGCGGTGTGTGAAGTGCCTGCGCCTACTTCCATGTCATAGGGTTGTAGGAGTGCGCAACCTTGTGCGTCCCAGTATTCTTGTAGAGTCAAAATCACTTGTTGGAAGGTGAGCATGCAAACTGTCCTTGATAGAGCAAAATGAATTCACTAAGCCCTAGATTTTAACGGGTTTTATGCTGCAGGTCGCCTAAGGAATAGACTGAATTAAGATTGATTACGTCGTGCTCGCAACCAGAGCAGAAAGAGTAGTGAACATGCTAGTCCTACTGGCAGAACATTACCGAATAAGATGTATGGTGTCTGGCCTTGCATGCCTTGCACTTGCCCTGACAAACTGGCGCGTTCAAAGGCAGGTAAAGCATTCACAAGCTGCCCTTGCTCGTTAATAATCGCAGTGGCGCCTGTGTTGGTAGCGCGCAGCATGGGCCGGCCAGTCTCTAGCGCGCGCATTTGTGAAATTTGCAAATGCTGAGGTAAAGCGATGGTGTCACCAAACCATGCAATATTGGAAACGTTTAATAACACACTGGCGACAGGTTTGCCTTGCTGTTGGGCTGCGCGTAATTGATGTGCGATTTCTTCACCAAATAAATCTTCGTAACAGATATTCGGCAATATCCACTGATCTTTCACGGGCATGGCATCTTGGATGAGATCGCCGCGTGTGAAATCTCCCAATGGTATGTGCATGAGATTGATAAACCAGTGTGCGCCTAGTGGAATGAATTCACCAAATGGCACCAGATGATGTTTGTCATAGCGATAGGCGTTACTACTAGCACTGCCTAGTCCTATCACGCTATTGAAATACACATCAGGTGCAGTAGTCCAGGGTAAACCTATCATTAACTGGCTCTGCGTTTTATTCGCAAAATCAGATAAAAATTTTATATAGTCTGCTGGCAGTTCTGAAATAAAAACAGGAATAGCAGTTTCCGGTGTCACGATTAAATCAGCTGATGATGCAGTCAACATCTGCTGATACATCAGCAAACTTTGATTCAATTGATCCGGTGCAAATTTCATCTCTTGTGCGACATTACCTTGCATGAGACGCACAGAAATCACTGAGCCTATAGGTTTGGTCCATGTCTGTGCTTGTAAAACAAAACCGAGTAGAGGAATGCAGACAAGTAATGTCAATGCAGGTTTATGCAATGTTTTTTGATGCAGCATCAGAGCCAGACATCCGGCTAATACAGCAGCTAACCAACCTAAGCCATACACACCAATTAATGCTGCATAACCAGAGAGTGGGCTGGCTGTATGTGCATAGCCTGTCACCAACCAAGAAAAGCCGGTAAAAATCCAACCTCGCGTCCAATCCGCTAGCATCCAACATGCAGGCAGGATGAGTAAAAAAGAGATGGCCGAATTTTTAATGCGCACACTTAGCCATGTTGCAGTAGCGATTGCGATCGCATATAACAATCCCAAACCAGCAGCTAGTAATGCGACTGCTAATACAGTGAGTAATGCATGCAGTCCACCATAGTCATGCAAACTGACATATAGCCAATGTGTACCTATAGCGAGTGAAGAAAAAGAAAATGCCCATCCTAGCCATGCAGCGCGCTGCACATTCGGCATCTGGTGCACAAAATAAAACAGCGTGGCGAGAGCGATTAATTGCAGCGGCCAGATCTTAAAAGGCGCGAATGAAAAAACAGTCAGCGCACCTGCAACTAAGCAAAATAAAAAAGCGCGTGTATAGAAAAATGATGAGGATGAAGACTGCATAGAGTCGATGAAAATAAAAAGGTTGGAAGTAAGATTTCCAACCTCATCAATCAATTACTTAATTATCAGCATGGGGTTGCCAGTCTGCGCATTTTTCTACAAGTAAGACATGCACTTGACGGGCATCAGCACGTAACACTTCAAAACGCAAATGATCCATTTCAAAGGTTTCGCCTTTGCGCGGCATACGGCCTAAATGGTTGGCAACTAGTCCACCTATGGTGTCGACATCATCACTGCTTAAGTTTGTGCCGATTTCTTCATTAAATTGCGTGATCTCAGTCAGTGCTTTAACGCGCCAGCGCTGTCCTGTTGCGCCACCGTGAATGACTAAAACATTATCTTCTTCTTCATCGACATCATGTTCATCTTCGATGTCACCTACGATTTGTTCTAATACGTCTTCAATCGTAATCAAACCTGCAACGCCACCATATTCATCAACCACGATAGCAATATGATTGCGATTTGAACGGAAGTCACGCAAAAGAATATTTAGGCGTTTTGATTCAGGAATGAAAACCGAAGGACGCAACATACCGCGCACATCAAAGGTCTCTTCTGCGTAATAACGTAGTAAATCTTTGGCCAACAAAATACCTATGACTTTGTCGCGGTCACCATCCACAGCGGGAAAACGTGAGTGGGCTGTCTCCAGCACCATCGGCATCCATTCATCGATAGGCTTACTGATATCAACCACATCCATTTGGGCACGAGGAACCATGATGTCGCGCGCCGCTAAATCGGATACCTGAAACACGCCTTCTATCATTGATAGCGCGTCGGCGTCGATAAGATTGCGCTCATGCGCATCATGCAGTAGCTCAAGTAGCTCGCTGCGGTTTTCGGGTTCAGGAGAGATAAAGGCAGTCAGACGCTCAAATAAAGAGCGGTGCGGCTTGTTTTCAGTGGGTTGTCCACTGGGGGGATAGTCTTGCATATGGCATAAGCCAGAGTCTAGGAACGATTAGGATACAGCAAAAACGCGTAAATTAGCAGCTTAGCTGCAGCATAAAAAAGAACGATCGTTCAGCTAATTGAGTAAGGATCGGGAAATCCTAATCCTAAAAGAATCTCAGTTTCTAGTGCTTCCATCTCAACTGCGTCTGCTTCATCTTCATGATCGTAGCCTTGAGCATGCAATACGCCATGCACAATTAAATGTGCAGCATGCTGTTCTAGTGAGATTTTTTGCTCTTCTGATTCACGCATCAGTACATCGCTGCATAAGACAATGTCAGCATGTGTCGCTTGCTCTTCACTCTCATGATAATTGAAGGTGAGTACATTGGTTGCGTAGTCTTTGTCGCGATAAGAACGATTTAAAGTACGACCTTCTTTTTCTGTGACAAAGCGTACTGTTAACTCAGCATCAAAAAAGAGTGCAGCTTGTATCCAGAGTCTTATTGCGGCGCGAGGGACTTGTGTAGTGAGTCGCGGATCGGCGTATTGCACCGTCAGCGTTAGTTTATTTTTTTCCTGCATCACGAGTCGGAGAAATGCCGCTAGCTTGAGCAGTTTCATACGCATCTACAATACGTCCAACTAAGGGATGACGTACTACGTCAGCACTAGTGAAACGTGTGAAAGCAATACCGCGCACTGAAGCCAGCACATTGTTAGCATCGATTAAGCCACTTTGCTGTCCACGTTGTAAATCAATTTGC
>JAXISQ010000047.1:0-9046 GCA_034680505.1 Noviherbaspirillum sp. | reverse complement strand
CTTACAACCCTCTGCTGTGACAAGCGCATCATCTTCTATACGTATGCCTATGTTCCAAAACTCTTCAGGAACGCCTTCAGTTGGTCTGACATAGATGCCTGGCTCTATGGTTAATACCATGCCAGCTTGTAAAGTGCGCCAAGGTTTTTCTTCGCCAGCAGGTGCAGTATCGCGATAGTCACCGACATCATGCACATCCATACCTAACCAATGTCCGGTTCTATGCATGTAAAAATGTCGATAGTCACCTTTCGCTAAGACGTCATCTAAGGTACCTACTTTATTTTTATCTAAGAGGCCAGTATCTAGCATGCCTTGTGATAAAACTTTGACTGCTGCATCATGGCCATCAATAAAACGTAGTCCGGGTTTAGTAGCTGCCATCGCTGCTTGCTGTGCAGCCAAGACGATTTCATAGAGTGTTTTTTGAGGACCACTAAATTTTCCATTGACTGGAAAAGTGCGTGTGATGTCGGATGCATAGCTATCGAGTTCACAACCTGCATCGATCAACACTAAATCTCCATCACGCAATTCAGCATCACCTGCGCGATAGTGCAATACACAAGCATTTGCACCAGTTGCGACTATGGAGCCATAAGCAGGAAACTGTGAGCCATGACGTCGGAATTCATGTAAGAGTTCTGCATCGAGATGATATTCACGTAAACCTGGTTTTGCGCATCGCATAGCACGCGCATGCGCATGCGCTGAGATGGTCGCAGCGCGTTGCATAATTGCGATTTCATCATCATCTTTGATTAAGCGCATTTCATTGAGTAAGACACGCACATCCATTGCAGCGGAAGGTGCACTGATTCCTGCTCTGATTTGTGCCCGTACACCACTCAACCAATTTTGTATGCGTGCATCGAGCTTGGCATCACTGCCTAAGGCATAAAACAAGGTGGGCATGTTGGTCATGAGCTTAGGTAACTCAACATCGATTTGATCGATGGCATGGGCTGCATCAAAACCAAATTGTTCTTTTGCTGCTGCGGGGCCGTAGCGATAACCATCCCATATTTCGCGTTCTAGATTTTTTTCGCGACAAAAAAGAATAGCTTGTTGTTTTGCGCCGGCCACTAACACTAAGGTGGCTTCCGGTTCGGTAAAGCCAGTCAAATAATAAAAATAACTATCGTGACGATAAGGATAGTCTGCATCAGCATTACGCATGACTTCAGGTGCGGTAGGGATGATGGCCACACCGCCACCTTGCGCTTGCATACGTGCTAACAGAGTGGCGCGACGCTTTGCATAAATATTCATACTATTTTTTCCTAACGGATGGGCGCGTTTAATTGATTCAGGCGTTCGACAGTACCGACATCTGTCCAGTCTCCGCGATATAACTCACCACCAATTTTGCCTTGATCTGCAAATTCGCGCAGCAGTGGTGCTAGCTTGGCACTGTCGCCTGCTTTTACGCTACCAAACATGGCGGGTCTATAGACACCAATGCCGGAAAAAGTGTGACGCAGCTCTCCATCATTCGCTATGAAGAAATTATGCAAAGCAAAATCACCCTTAGGATTATGCGCAGGATTTTTTATGAGATAGAGCCAAGCCATATCACGTTGATGTTCCGGATGGGGATTGCCCCATACATCTTCATCTTGTAAGACATCTTTGACTAGTGTGTAATCGAAATAAGGACAGAAAATATCACCGGCTATGGCAACAAAGGGTGCGTCGCCAAGTAAATGTCTTGCCTTAGCAATCCCACCTGCAGTTTCTAGTGCAGTGCCTTCGGGAGAATACGTAATGCGGGCGCCAAACTGACTACCATCTTGCAGTGCGTCTTCTATCATGTGACCGAGATGCGCATGATTAATGATGATCTCAGTAATGCCAGCTTTCACTAAATTCAATATGTGCCACACAATTAAAGGGCGGCCACGTACAGTCAAAAGTGGTTTAGGGCAGGTATCGGTCAGAGGTCGCATACGTTCACCGCGACCAGCTGCAAAAATCATCGCTTTCATATTAAAAGGTGTAACCGACCTGCGGTGTATTAGCAGTTATCTCATCGAGCAAGCGTAAGAGCGGAATGAGTTCCAAATAGCGATGGGCGGTCTTGCGTGTGTATTCCATCACTAGCGGCATATCTTTGAGATAAGCATCTTTACCATCACGATGAAATAAGCGAGCAAATATACCTAAGACCTTTAAATGACGTTGCAAGCCCATGAATTCGAAGTCGCGATAGAAAGCATCAATATCAGGATTAATGGGTAGACCTGCGCGCTTAGCGCGTTCCCAGTAACGAATCACCCAGTCTAAGACTTGTTCTTCATCCCACTGTATATAAGCATCACGTAGTAGTGACACTAAATCATAAGTAATGGGGCCATACACTGCATCTTGAAAATCGAGTATGCCGGGGTTGTTTTGTTTTAATACCATCAAATTACGTGAATGATAGTCACGGTGCACATACACAGGTGCTTGCGCCAAATTATTGGCGAGTAAAACTTCAAAGACTTTATTTAAATCTGCTGTATGTTTTTCTGACAGCGTTACGCCTAAGTGCTTATTGATATACCAATCTGGGAACAGCATTAATTCTCTATGTAGCAGTTCGCGGTCGTAAGCAGGCAAGATGCCAGGCTGACTATGCGATTGCATTTGGATCAAAGCATCAATAGCATCTAAATACAGCGGTGAGGCTGTATCTGGCTTGAGCAAGTTCAGATAAGTGGTCGACCCCAGATCCGACAACAGTAAAAAGCCCTGATCTTCATCTTTGGCCAGCACGGCTGGGACAGCTATGCCTGTTTTGCCAAATAAATCAGCGATTTTTATAAATGGACGGACATCCTCCTGTGGAGGTGGGGCATCCATGACGATATAAGTAGCGCCGTCTACCCCATCTACGCGGAAATAGCGGCGAAAACTCGCATCGGAAGAGGCGGGTCGCAAAGAGGGTACTAGGGTAGCGGGAGTCGATATGGTGGATAACCATAGTCGCAATTTTTGTAGTCTAGGGTCGGAATCGTATAAATCTGACATGAAAAAACCGGAAAAGCAGGTTGGGAAGCATGTCCGGTAAGGTATTACCGGCAGGGAGATCCCATATAATACGGGATTCACACCAATAACGCGCCTTTAGCCGCGAGACTTCTTCTTCCATGAATCAGCGTTTGGTATTTTCATCCTCTTCTCAGTCATTCCGCGTAAGCCCGATCTTCTTCGGATTGTTACTGTGGTTGACGCATGCCAGTGCTCGTTCGGCAGATTTTCTGAATGATGAATCTGCCTCAAATAGTCCGGTGCAAATTGAAGCGCAACAGATTAATGGCCGTCCTGATCGTGAAATCACTTTAGAAAAAGATGCAAAGGTAGACAAAGGTAATGCGCATATCGAAGCAGATGATATTCATTACGATATCGTGGATGACAAAGTCAATGCAGTAGGGCATGTATTCATAAATAGAGCGGGTGATAAATTCACTGGCGATCAACTGCAATTAAAAATGGATACAGGTATTGGTTATATGAATAGTCCTGTATATCGTTTGTTGCGTAAGAATGCACAAGGTCGTGCAGAGCGTGTGGAATTTGATTCACAAGATTCTGCCACTGTGCTGGGAGGAGATTTCACTACCTGTGAAGGACCGAATCCAGATTGGTATTTAAAATCTAGCAAACTATCTTTAGATAATGATAGTGGCACTGGCGTAGCGCGCAACGCGATTTTAGTATTTAAAGGTGTGCCAATTGCAGGTACGCCCTATATTTCTTTTCCGTTAGTTGAAGAGAGAGTATCGGGTTTTCTTGCTCCCACGATTATTACATCGACTACAGGTGGTTTGGAAGTCACCACGCCTTACTATGTAGATATAGCGCCGAATCGTGATCTAACTTTATATCCGCACTACATATCACGACGTGGTCTCATGATGGGTGGTGAAGCGCGCTATATGGATAGAGAGTATGCGGGTCAAACAAAAGCAGAATATTTGAATAACGATGCAGTCACCAATGAAAATCGTTACATCGTCAGTTCGCAACACCGACAAAACTTTGGTTCTGGTTTGACCTTTAATTCAAATTTGAATGCAGCGTCTGATAATGGTTATCCAAATGATTTTCCATTTAGCTTAGGTTTTAGTAATCCGGGTACGAGTCGCCGTTTGTTATTGCGTGATGCAGTGTTGAACTATAACGATGCAGATCAGCGCGCCATGTTTCGTGTAACGGATTTTCAAGTTTTGCAGGACGTGAATGCGCCGATTGCCATTCCCTATGCCAGACTGCCGCAACTCACCTATCAAAAATTCAATTATTACGATAACGGTCTAAGTTTAGAATTTAATTCTGACTACACACGGTTCTCACATGCGACTGGATTTCAAGGCGTGACGCCAGTTGTAAGAAATGCAGACCGCATGGTGCTTAATCCTCGCATGAGTTATCGTTGGCAGCGCCCAGGTGCATTTATTAAGCCTAGTTTGTCAGTGCATATGACGAGCTATAACCTCGATCAAGTGCCTGATCCCAGTATGACAGCTCCCACTCGAGCAATACCAACAGCCTCTTTAGATTCTGGATTAATCTTTGAACGCGATGCGAGTTTTTTTGGTAGAGATGCTACGCAAACATTAGAGCCACGTGTCTTCATATCGCATACGCCTTATGTCAAACAAGATTTAAGTCTGTATCCTAATTTTGATTCTGCCGAGGCTGACTTTAACTACGCGCAAATTTTTAGAGAAAATCGTTTCGTAGGTCACGACAGGGTGGGTGATGCAAGCACAGTCACCACTGCTTTAATGTCGCGTTATTTAGAAATAGAAGGACAAGAAAGATTACGAGTAGCAGTAGCGCAGCGTTTTTCGTTTGCTGATCCGCGTGTAATTTTAGGCAATCCTGCATCACAAACAAGTACGATTGCAGATACAAAATCAGATATTTTGCTACTGAGTTCTGGACGCGTGACGCGCGAACTGCGATTAGATGCAAACTTCCAATACAGTCAGTCGAATCAAATTTTCAATCGCGTTAATTTCGGTACTTTTTGGCAGCCTGAACCTATGAAGGTGTTGAATGTCCAATATCGCCGTGATATACGCAGTACCGATCCTGCAGCAAATTTTGAACTCTTTGATGTCTCAGGTCAGTGGCCGCTATCTGCGCGGTGGTATGGCGTAGCAAGGCTGAACTACCTAATTAAAGAGCAAGATATCGGTCAATCGCTGATAGGCGCGGAATACAGAGCGGATTGCTGGATATTTCGTTTCGTAGGTCAACGTACACCGACTGCGCAAGGTGTCATCAATACCACCGTATTTTTACAGTTAGAATTTAATGGATTGTCGTCCTTAGGTTCTAATCCATTAACGGCTTTGCGTGCTAATGTGCCTGGCTATCAAAAACTAACGCAACCTGATTAATCTGTTCTTATCCTATGAACTGTTACTGGAACTCACCCATGAAGATGATGCAAGCACCTACAGTAATGAAATCGATCGCGACTATGCTTCTTTCAGCATGCTTGCTAACGACTACATCTATAGCCCAGGCTCAAGAAAAAGCAAAACAACAGCCTGTATTAGTCGATACGATTATCGCTGTCGTGAATTCAGAAGTTATCACACTGAAGGAATTAGAAGATAGACTAAAACTGATAGAGCGTCGTATGCAACGCGAGAAAATGCAGATGCCTAGTCGCGATGTGTTGAAAGGTCAGTTGTTAGAACGCATGATCGTGAATCGCGCACAAATACAGCTTGCTAAAGAAAGTGGCATACGCGTAGATGACATCATGCTAGATCGTGCAGTTGCGCGGATTGCAGAACAAAACAATATGTCTATACAAAGTTTTCGTGATCAACTAGAAAAAGATGGCATTCCTTTTTCACGTTTTCGTGAAGAGATACGTGAAGAAATCACCTTGCAACGTTTGCGTGAAAAAGAAGTAGACAATAAATTACAGATTAGTGAATCAGAGATAGATAATTATCTTGCGGCTTCTGCTGGTAAAACTCAGGGTGCAGAAGATGAAATTAACATTGCCCATATATTAGTGCGCGTTCCTGAAAACGCGACTGCGCAACAAATTGCAGATCGACGTCAGCGTGCTGAAGCTGCAATGGCGCAATTAAAATCAGGCGGTGATTTTGCAAAAGTTGCAGCAAGTTTTTCTGATGCGAGTGATGCAATGACAGGTGGCGTAATTGGTTGGCGTAGCATTTCTCGTTTGCCGCAGCTATATGTAGAAGTGACAGAAAAATTAGCCCCCAATGATGTCTCAGCAATTGTGCGTAGTCCTAATGGCTTCCATATTCTTAAATTAGTAGGAAAGCGTAGTGCTAGCTTAGTAAAAGGTGGAAGCGGGGCAGTAGTACAGCAAACTAGAGCGCGGCATATTTTAATTAAAGTTAATCAAGTTGTTCCCGCTTCAGAGGCAAAACGTAAACTAGCAGAATTAAAAACACGGTTGAATAATAAAGCAGCAAAATTTGAGGATTTAGCTAAGCTGTATTCGAATGACTTATCTGCTAGCAAGGGTGGAGATTTAGGATGGGTTTATCCAGGCGATACAGTGCCTGAGTTTGAGCGTGCTATGAATGCACTACAACCAGGACAAATTAGTGAGCCTGTAGAGTCTCCATTTGGGTATCATTTAATTCAAGTAGTAGAACGTAAAACCGAAGAAATATCCCGCGAGCGTTTGCGTATGACAGCGCGTCAGGCATTGAGAGATCGTAAATTAGAAGAAGCCTATGAAGATTGGTTACGTCAATTGCGTGATCGTGCCTATGTTGAGTATAGGCAGGATGAAATCAATCAAATCCGCTAGTACTATGCAAGTAATTAGCGGCAGCATTGCGTTGTGAAATCTAATCAAAAAATGTTGCCGCAAATATTGCCTCGTATAGCCATCACCTGTGGCGAACCTGCAGGTATAGGTCCTGAAATTTCTCTGCTTGCAGCAATTAATAATCGCGATCTAGCGGACATGGTCTTATTAGGCGATGCAGCGCAGTTAAAGACTGTCGCGGCTGGATTGCAGTTGAAAGAGACTGTGCGGGTGATTCAGTCTTTAGAGCAGTTCGCATCAATTCAAACAAATCCCCAGCATATTCTTGTAATGGACTGCCCTCTTGCAGTGCCTGTCGTTCCAGGGCAAACCAATCCCTTGAATGCTCCCGCTGTATTACAAACTCTTGATCTTGCTATTGCAGCTGCAATGGCAGGCGAGATAGATGCGATCGTGACTGCACCCATACAAAAAAGTGTGATTAACGAATCTGGTTTGCACTTTACGGGTCATACAGAATATCTGGCAGAAAAAACGCAGACTGCACATGTAGTAATGATGTTGGCCGCAGGATCGGAAGCCAACAGTTTACGTGTTGCATTGGCCACCACGCATTTAGCATTAAAAGATGTATCTGCAGCCATCACGCAAAAAGATTTATTCAAAACGATAGAAATCATTCATCATGATTTGCAGTCGCGATTTGGATTAACGCATCCAAGAATTTTAGTGACCGGATTAAATCCACATGCAGGTGAAGGCGGTTATTTGGGGCGTGAAGAGATCGATGTCATTGCACCTGTCATAGCCCAAGTAAAAGAGCGTGGTTGGAAGGTATCAGGTCCTTATCCTGCTGATACCTTGTTTCAAGCTAAATACTTACAAGAAGCAGATTGCGTATTAGCGATGTATCACGATCAAGGTTTGCCTGTTCTGAAATACACAAGCTTTGGTCAGGGTGTGAATATCACCTTAGGATTGCCGCTGATACGTACCTCAGTTGATCACGGTACTGCACTAGATCTTGCTGCGCAAGGATTGGGACGCGCAGACTTTAGTAGTATGACAGCTGCTATTAAAGTCGCTGCGCAGATGGTAGCGCATACGACAGTGCATACTGCGGCGCATTAATACATGAAGCACATTCCCAGAAAACGCTTTGGTCAGAATTTTTTAACCGATCAATTAGTCTTAAGCAGCATCATTAGCGCGATTGCGCCGCAAGACGATGATCACATGGTGGAAATTGGACCAGGCCAAGGCGCAATGACTGCTCTACTATTACAATCATTAAAAGCATTGCATGTAGTTGAAATTGACCGTGACTTGGTTGTGCTGCTAGAAAAAAAATTCAAATCATCCCATCTCATCATGCATGCGGCAGATGCTTTGCAATTTGATTTTGGATCGTTAATCAACGCAGCACAGTCCGATCGCAAGTTACGTGTGGTGGGTAATCTTCCCTATAATATTTCTACACCCTTGCTATTTCATTTAGCAGACTTTAGTGCGCAGATTATTGATCAACATTTCATGCTGCAAAAAGAAGTAGTGGAGCGCATGGTCGCTGAGCCGGGTGGTAAAGAATATGGCCGTCTCTCCGTCATGCTGCAATGGCGTTATAGAATGGATTGTCTATTCATTGTGCCGCCGACCGCATTTGACCCGCCACCTAAAGTGGAATCAGCCATAGTACGTATGATTCCAATTGCAAAACCATTAGAGTGCGAACAACAGAAGTTAGAGCTCGTAGTGATGAAAGCTTTTTCTCAAAGACGCAAAGTCTTACGCAATTGTTTATCTGGCCTATTCACTGAAAACCAACTCATCGATCTACACATAGATCCGACTGTTAGACCAGAAACCGTCTCAGTTGAACAATTTGTCAGTTTAGCGAGAGCATTAGCTGAACAAACATAAGTTGAGTAATCACTTAGATAGCTTGAATTATGATAACGAATACTATTGGTCTGTGCGTATTCTGCATAAGATATAAAAGTAGATTGACCATTAGCATGCATGAAAATAAATTTGTTTCTTTTTGAAATTTTAAAAGGAACAAGCCAGATGACTTTCCTGCGCTTACAAAAACGAATAGTAGGAGAGAGTGAAACTCTACAAAAAGAAGATTTCTTTTGGGCACTGAATACTTTATGCGAGATAAAAAAAATCTCAGCACATGAATTTTTATCTGTTAGCGAGTTAATTGCACCCTACACAACGGATTTACTCATACATGCAGCTAAGTTAGTGGGATTGCGTATATTAAAAGTACAT
>JAXISQ010000046.1:0-9095 GCA_034680505.1 Noviherbaspirillum sp. | reverse complement strand
TATGCTTAGTAACCCTAGGGCGAAACTTTTTGTGACCAATAAAAATTTATTGATCCCACCAAAATAGAATTAAATCAAAGCATCGCACTCACTCTTAACGATCTTATTCAAAGAATTTAAATAAAAATTAATTTAAAAAAATTTATTAACTCATAACCAAACTTAATAATCTTTAATCGAACAATTTACTGCGCATTACACTGGATTAGGAATATCGATGAATTGGTGTGAAATACCAAATTGCGATGCACAGTGTTGACCTATTGCCTGTACTCCATATCGCTCAGTTGCATGATGTCCGCAAGCTAAATATGCCACGCCAGACTCTCGCGCTAAGTGCACAGTTTGCTCAGAGATCTCGCCACTAATATAAACATCTGCTCCAGCCGCAATCGCTTCTGCAAATGCATGCTGTGCTGCACCCGTACACCAAGCAATCGTGTTGAGTTTTTTTGCTATATCACCAATTAACAGTGGCGATCGACCTAATATTTTTTCTATCTTGGTTTGCAAGTCGCCAACCGTGCTTACTGCATTATTCACATCGGCCACACAACCTAAATCCTGCTCGCCAAAATAACGATTGATGGTTAAACCTAAGAGCTTACCTAACTGCACGTTATTACCCCATTCAGCATGAGCATCTAATGGCAAATGATAGGCAAATAAATTCATATCATGCTCTAACAAAAATTTAAGTCTTTTATGAAAAGTCCCGACTACTCTAGGATCTTCACCACGCCAGAAGTACCCATGATGTACTAATACCGTATCTGCTCCAGCTGCATGGGCTGCTTCTAACAAAGCTAGACTCGCTGTCACCCCTGTCACCATATGC
This sequence comes from Noviherbaspirillum sp., assembly GCA_034680505.1. GTDB lineage: Bacteria > Pseudomonadota > Gammaproteobacteria > Burkholderiales > Burkholderiaceae_D > Pernthalerella. The sequence goes on along the minus strand of JAXISQ010000046.1, from coordinate 8,257 downwards.
TTGACGCTTGCAGCGCCCTGTACTTGTAAGCCATTCGGGCAATAATCACGAAAACGGTTAATATCTAATGCAGCGGCAAGATATTTTGCTAACTCATCGCGCTCTACTGATTTATTTTTCATTTTTAATTCCTGATATGCGTCGTCTCTGGTTGTTATTTGCTCAAACCGTCACAGTCGGTCTCGCTCTGTTGTTCATTGTAGCGACCCTAAAGCCGGAATGGCTGACTCAAAGTAATCATCAAATTCAAATTGATAGTGAGTCGGTCTCTATAAGAGAATCTTCTGAACCAAGCAGCTCACAAAATACTTACCGACTAGCTGCGCAACATGCTATGCCTTCGGTGGTCAATATTTTTACAACTAAAGCGGGACGACAATCTCCCCATCCACTCAGCAATGATCCTTTATTTCGCCATTTTTTTGGTGATGCAGATCCCAGACAGCCAGATGAAAAACAATTTAGCTTAGGTTCGGGCGTCATTGTTAGTCCTGAAGGCTATATTCTCACCAATAATCATGTTATCGAATCAGCGGATGAAATTGAAGTTGCTTTAGCAGATGGACGTAAAGTCTCTGCCAAATTAATTGGCACTGATCCTGAAACAGATCTTGCTGTTATTAAAATTGGTTTAAAAAATTTACCGGCAATCACGCTTGGTCGTTTGGAGTCTGCCAAAGTCGGCGATGTCGTACTTGCTATAGGCAATCCCTTTGGTGTCGGACAAACCGTCACCATGGGCATCGTCTCTGCCCTTGGTCGCAATCATCTAGGTATTAATACGTTTGAAAATTTTATACAAACCGATGCTGCCATTAATCCTGGCAATTCAGGTGGCGCGCTAGTTGATAGTGCAGGCAACCTACTCGGCATTAACACTGCTATCTATTCACGCAGTGGCGGCTCTTTGGGTATAGGCTTTGCGATTCCCGTCACCACCGTTAAAAGTGTGATGGAAGCGATTATCAAGAATGGTCAGGTAGTCCGCGGTTGGATAGGCGTAGAACCGCAAGACATTACACCTGAACTTGCTAAGAGTTTTAATCTTGCAAAAACTTCCGGCACGATTATCGCCGGTGTTTTAAAAGGTGGTCCTGCTGATAAAGCAGGCATAAAGCCCGGTGATATTTTAATTTCTGTCGGTGATAAAGCTGTTACAGATACAACTTCAATGCTTAACCTTGTAGCGCAGCTCACGCCAGGTGAAAAAACTCAACTTACTATATTGCGTAAATCACGCGAATCTATTGTTGAAGTCACCGTAGGTAAACGCCCACGCATGAAGCAAGCACGGTTACAAGAAGACGAATAAAGAAAGCTAGAACATTTATGCACTTAATCGATCTCACACAATTTTTACATGAGTTAGAAGAAAATAATAATCGTGCATGGTTTGTGATGAACAAACCGCGTTACGATATTTTACGACTCGAATTTCTCGAATTAGTTACTGAGATCATTGCAGGCGTTAAAAAATTTGATCCTGCTCTTGCAGGATGTGAACCCAAGAAATGTTTATTTCGAATTAATCGTGACTTACGCTTTGGACACAATAAAGCACCTTATAAAACTTGGTTCTCTGCTGCGATGGTTCCTAGTGGCCTAAAAAAACCGAGTGATGGCGGAGGGCCAGCTTATTATTTTCATATTAATGCAGGTGGCGTGTTACGTTTTGGCGCAGGTGAATACAGTCCACCAAAGAATCGTGTCCTAGCTATTCGACAGCAGATCGTTGCAGACCCTAAAGGATTTGCACAAATGCTTAAAAATAAATCAATACAAAGCGTCTATGACGGCTTGCTCTATGAAGATGCTTTGGTTCGTCCACCGAAAGGCTTTGATGCAGACGATAAGCATATTGATGAAATTAAACTCAAAAGTTATTTCGTGCGCGCAGAAAAACTCACCAAAAAAATAAAGCCAGCAGAATTGCCGGCTTTATTAACTGAAAATTTTAAGGCCGCTTGGCCGCTCGTGAAGTGGTTACGTTCTGTGCCTTTTGATCATTCTTAACGATCACACACCTTCTTCAGGTGCCTTAGTCATTTTCACAAAAAGTGGCGCCACCAATAAACCCACTTCATACAAAAGGCATAGCGGTATCGCTAAAAATAATTGGCTCATGATGTCAGGTGGCGTGACAATTGCAGCCACTACAAAAGCACCAACGATGACATAAGAACGGATCGCTTTTAATTTTTCTACAGTCACTATGCCCATGCGCACTAACACCACTACTACCACCGGCACTTCAAAGGTGAGGCCAAATGCTAAGCACATGGTGAAGACAAAATCTAAATAATTTTCTATGTCAGGTGCAACAGAAATAGATTTAGGCGCGAAATCATTAATGAATTTAAATACCGTACCAAAGACAAAGAAATAACAAAACGCTACACCCACAATGAATAAAACTGAAGAAGAAATAACCAAAGGCGCTATTAATCTTTTTTCATGTAGATAAAGTGCAGGCGCTACAAACGCCCATGTTTGATACAAGACCCATGGCAGCGATACTAAAAATGCCACCATCATGGTGACTTTCATAGGCACCATAAACGGTGTGATCACACCGGTCGCTATCATTTTCGAACCTTCAGGCAAAGCTGCCATCATGGGTTGCGCTAACCAATCATAAATGGCTGCTGCGCCTGGCCATATCGCGAACAGCATAATGAAAATAGCTAACACCACTACTGAGGCACGTACCAATCTGGTCCGCAATTCAATCAGATGCGAGATGAAGCTTTCTTTGATGTTGTTAGTTGACTCGTCGGACATTTAATTGAAAAAATTTATAGTCTTACTGGAAGGACGATACCGAGCAACACGTGCTGCGCCTGACATAACACGCGACTTACGACCGCTTTGTCGTTTAAACCACATAGGTAATGATGAAGTATGCGCGAGTTTTTTCTTACGAAAATTGCGACTTTTATCTGCAAGGTCTTGCTCACTAGGTGTGTGTTTCCAACCATCTCCACCTAGATAAGATTGATTTGCTTCTGCTACCGCTTGCGAAAAATCTTGCTCTGCTTCTGCAATATCATCCGCCACTGTTTTGTGTAGAGTATTAGCTGCATTCAAAATGTTGGAATGCATTTTGTTGAGCTCTTCCATCTGCATTTCACGATTGACTTCAGCTTTCACGTTAGAGATATAACGTTGTGCTCGACCAAACAAGGTCCCCGCCATGCGAGCAACCGCAGGCAGTTTTTCGGGGCCGATCACAACGAGAGCGACCGCACCGATGAGTGCAATTTTGGTGAGGCCTAAATCAATCATGGGAAAGTAAAGCAGGAGGGACGCAGCAAGAAGGCGTGTGAAATACACACGCCATTAATGTTGCGCACTGCTCAGCTTTTAGATTTTTCTTGAGCGTGTACGTCAATGGTGCTTTTATCAGCAACTTGCGCAGAGGCTGGCGCATTGCCATCTTCTGCACCCTTTACACCATCTTTAAAACCTTTTACTGCTTTACCCAAGTCTGCGCCTATGTTGCCCAATTTTTTGGTGCCAAACACTAGCATCACAATGACCAGCACGATAACCCAGTGCCAAATACTAAATGAACCCATTATTTTCTCCTTACAGAACCCGTAGGCTCAAATCGACTCTATCCGTGCTGCTATTAAATTATCGCTGACCTGACCAAGGACGTGATCCACCCATGACATGCAGATGAAGATGGTACACCTCTTGGCCGCCATCTGGTCCAGTATTAATCAGCGCCTTAAATCCACCAGATGCTGCTTCCCCTGAACCCTCATAACCACAGCCTAGCTCCTTGGCTAGCTTGGGTGCGAGGGTCATCATTCTACCTAACAAACCTTCATGGCTCTCATTGCAATCTGCCAAAGTCGAAATGTGGGCTTTAGGAATAATCAGAAAATGTACGGGTGCTGCTGGATTAATGTCATGAAAAGCCAGCAATTCATGGTCTTCGTAGACTTTTTTTGATGGTATCTGACCAGCAGCTATTTTGCAGAATATGCAATTATCCAAAACTTTTCTCCTTATTTCTTTTTGATTCTTATTTGATTCTTATTCGTTTCTTATTTCATTCTTTTCTGAAGCAAGCTGACAGTCAATCGGTATTAACTGCGTTTTTCCTCTGCTTCGCGTTCAATTAATTTACGATTCGCCATCTCCTCTATCCCAGACAAACCTTCTCGACGGGCTAGTTCATTGAGCACTTGCTCAGGCTTTAATCCAAACTGCGCCAACATAATCATGGAGTGAAACCAAAGATCTGCGCATTCATATATCAGTTTGTCAGCACTGGCGCCTGCACGTACATCTTTCGCAGCCATCACGGTTTCAGTCGCTTCTTCACCAACTTTTTTCAAAATAGCGTCATCACCTTTGACAAACAATCGGGCAACATAGGATTTTTCTGCATCGCCACCCTGTTCAGGTTTGCGTGTCTCTATAACATCAGCCAGTCTTTTTAAAATATCACTCATTATTTTATTTATAGATGTCGTCAGGATTTTTTAGGACGGGATCTACTTCTACCCATGTAGGTTGTTCACTCGTTGTATCGAGCTTATGAAAAAAACAGGAATGACGTCCAGTGTGACAAGCTAAATTACCTACCTGCTCAACTTTGAGTAAGAGTACGTCTTCATCACAATCTAAACGGATTTCATGCACACGTTGAAAATGTCCCGACTCTTCACCTTTATGCCAGAGTTTTTTTCGCGAACGGCTCCAATACACTGCCTGTCCAAGTTCAACTGTGCGTGTGAGTGCTTCACGATTCATCCAAGCTACCATCAAGACATCATTCGTTCCGATTTCTTGCGCAATCACGGGTATGAGTTCTTGTTCATTCCAATTGATACGCGAGAGCCATTTGGCTTTGGTAATCATGTCAGTCTCACTGGAATATTTTGCTGCGCCATAAAACGCTTTGCTTCTTGCACACTATGCTGACCATAATGAAAAATACTTGCAGCGAGTACGGCATCAGCATGGCCTTGCACAATACCATCTGCTAAATCCTGTAAATTACCTACCCCACCCGAAGCAATCACAGGAATTGAAACTGCATCTGATACTGCGCGTGTGAGAGGTAAATCAAAACCAACTTTGGTACCGTCTCTGTCCATGCTGGTTAATAAAATTTCACCCGCACCTAAGGCTTGCATTTTTTTCGCCCACTCAACTGCATCTAAGCCCGTTGCGCGTCGACCACCATGCGTAAATACTTCCCAGTTCCCAGACTCACCGCGTTTCGCATCAATAGCTACAACAATACATTGCGAACCATATTTATTGGCTGCATCAGCAACTAACTGCGGATTGGTTACAGCGGAAGTATTAATGCTGACTTTATCAGCACCGGCATTGAGTAAACGACGTACATCATCCACTACGCGCACGCCACCACCAACAGTCAGAGGGATAAAAACTTGTGAGGCAACATCTTCAATGATGTGCAAAATTAAATCTCTATCATCGGAGGATGCAGTGATGTCTAGAAAAGTAAGTTCATCTGCACCTTCTGCATCATAGCGTCTTGCAATTTCTACTGGATCACCCGCATCGCGCAATTCTACAAAGTTAATGCCTTTGACCACTCGTCCGGCAGTCACATCCAGACAAGGGATGATGCGTTTAGCTAGTGTCATCTCATTCTTCGTCATCAAGGTCGCCAGACAATTCATCAGCACGTGTTTGTGCTGATCGTAAGTCCAACGTACCTTCATAAATCGAGCGACCGCAAATCACACCTTCTATACCTTCATCTTGTACAGCACATAAAGCTTCAACGTCTTTAATCGTGTGCACACCACCGGATGCAATCACGGGAATGGTCATGCTCTGCGCCAGCTTGACTGTAGCTTCTATGTTGACACCCTTCATCATGCCGTCACGACCTATGTCGGTATAGACAATCGCTTCGCAACCATAGTCTTCAAATTTTTTCGCAAGATCGATGACTTCGTGACCAGATAATTTACTCCAACCATCGGTCGCTACTTTTCCATCTTTGGCGTCGAGACCTACAATCACTTGGCCTGGAAATGCGCTACATGCATCATGCAAAAAGCCTGGGCTTTTAACCGCTGCAGTACCTATGATGATGTAAGACAGACCACCATCCAGATAACGTTCTATGGTGTCTAAATCACGAATACCACCGCCGAGTTGCACGGGGATTTCATCGATATCATGCTCGAGCGCATATTCACGCACTGCGGCTAATATGGCTTTGACAGCGGATTCATTCTTTGGTTTGCCCGCAAATGCACCGTTCAAATCTACTAAATGCAGACGACGTGCACCTTGCTCTAGCCAATGTCTGGCCATCTCAGCAGGGTTTTCAGAAAAAACAGTAACTTGATCCATATCGCCCTGCTTCAAACGAACGCAGTGGCCGTCTTTAAGGTCGATAGCAGGTATAAGCAGCATGGCTACAAGAGAATAAAAAGGTTAATAAATAGAGATACTAATGTGCAAACTAATGTTCAAACTTCAGTTCTTGCTTAAGGATTCCAATGTACAAAATTTTTATACAGCTGCAAACCAGCTGTTGCGCTTTTCTCAGGGTGAAATTGCGTCGCAAAGATATTATCTCTCCCTGCAGCACAACAAAATAGCCCACCATAATCTGTTTCAGCCAATACATGGGCTGGGTTTTCAGGCACAGCATAATAACTATGCACGAAATAAAAAAAACTTTCATCTGGGACGTCTTTCCACATTGCATGCTTAGTACGCTGTGCTACCCGATTCCATCCCATTTGCGGCACTTTAAAGCGCGAACCATCTGCCTGCAATTGCCCCTCTAACGAAAACCTCACCACCTTACCAGGCATGAGGCCTAGACAATCTGCATCGCCTTCATCGCTGCGATCGAACAGCATTTGTTCACCCACGCACACACCAAACAAAGGCTTATTTTGAACTGCTTCATTGAGCGCTTCAAATACACCGGACGCCTTCAACGATCGCATGCAATCTGGCATGGCACCCTGTCCTGGCAAGACGATTCTGTCTGCTGCGCGTATCGCTTCTGGATCGCCAGAAATGTTGACTTCCGCTTCTGGTGCTACATGTATCAGTGCCTGCGCAACCGAACGCAAATTCCCCATGCCGTAATCAACCACCACAATTTTATTCATAAGAATTCAATCGGCCTAAACAGGATTACAGCGCAAGCGTATGCGACTCAGAGACTGCCTTTGGTTGAAGGAATACTGCCTGCAGCACGTGCATCTATTTCTGCCGCCATACGGAGTGCACGACCAAAAGCTTTGAATACGGTTTCACATTGATGATGTGCGTTTTCACCACGCAAATTGTCTATGTGTAGTGTGACTAAAGCGTGATTCACAAAGCCCTGAAAAAATTCATGCGTTAAATCGACGTCAAAAGAACCAATCATGGAGCGCTTAAAAGGCACATGAAACTCCAACCCTGGACGACCAGAAAAATCGACTACCACGCGTGACAAGGCTTCATCCAAAGGGACATAGGCATGGCCATAACGACGTATGCCTTTTTTATCGCCTATGGCTTTTGCGAACGCCTGTCCTAAGGTAATGCCTACATCCTCTACCGTGTGATGGGCATCAATATGCAAATCGCCCTTGGCTTCTATATCAAGATCGATCAATCCGTGGCGTGCAATTTGATCCAACATGTGATCTAAGAAGGGTACGCCGGTTGCGAGCTTTTGCTGACCAGTGCCATCCATGTTGATAGCAACGCGAATTTGCGTTTCACCGGTATTACGAACGACTTCTGCTTTACGAGGTGTGGACATAAGTAATGATCAATTCAGGGCTGTAGGCTAATTTTTAATGCAGCTTCGAATAAGGCATTTTCGGCTGGGGTGCTCACGGTAATCCGTAGGCAATTCGCCAATAACGGATGCATTTTACCGACATTTTTGATCAAAACCTTTTGCGCCAGCAGTCTTTCAAAAACCGCGCTTCCAGTCAGACCCTGAGCTGTAATGCGCAGCAGGAGAAAATTCGCAAAAGATGGAATCACTTCTACCCCAGACCACGACGCCAAAACTGCCGACATGCGCTCGCGTTCTTGCCTAATTTTTACTGCTTGTTGATCCAATTCATTGACATGCTCGAGCAAAAATTCTGCAGTAGTCTGGGTTAAAACATTCACGTTATAGGGTGGGCGCACTTTATCAAACTCTGCAAGCAATGCTTGCGAAGCCGCCATATAACCTAAACGTATGCCAGCCAGTCCCAATTTAGAAACCGTACGCATGACGATTAAATTT
>JAXISQ010000045.1:0-9125 GCA_034680505.1 Noviherbaspirillum sp. | reverse complement strand
ATTCAAGTTGTGCCAGTGTTTTTAGGGCAGGGTGCTCATGTATTACGTGATTTGCCTCTCATAATAGAAGAATTAACCGCGCTTTATCCGCAAGTGAATTTACAAGTCAGTCAGGCAGTAGGAGAAAATGCCATCGTACTTGATGCAATCGCATCTTATTGTGTAAGTACAATAAATCATTGAGCAATAAGCATAGTTTTAAATCTATATTTTCAAATTAAATTTGACTAATTGAGAAATTCTGCTTAAAGCCGCCTACCTTGTATAAGGCGAACTAAGATAATGATGACAGCAACAACAAGCAGCAGATGAATGAATCCACCTAGCGTATAAGAAGAGACTAATCCTAATAGCCACAAAATGATTAAAACAATAGCGATAGTTTGCAGCATAAATGGCTCTTTTTGAATTAATGAAAATGACGAATCGTCATATGCATTTTATTCGGCCGCTAAGTATATTGTCTGCTTAGAATTATGGTTGTTTGATTTCCCTCAGTTTTATTTTTGCTTAGAAGGCCATCAAGATGCGCAAAATCTTTATTTGCTTCTGTATATGTTTTTTTACAGCTTGCGCAACTGAACCAAGGCGTCAAGCTAACGATCAATTTGCGTATTCTTACAGTACTTTTAATTTTTCGGGTGATCTTTGGGGTAAAGCAAAAAAAATTTGCAATGCGGAGGGAAAAAAGGCTAGACCTCAAAATACGGATTGCGGCTTTTTAATGTGTCAGACTATTTTTTCGTGTGAATAATCAACGCAAAGACAGTAAATTAGTATGGGGTTGGGTCTTATTTCAGCTAATGTTAAGCTACTGATTTATTTGCCTTAATTTTATAATGCGCTCACCCATATTGCTTGAAGGACTGCAGAATCTCTCTGATGGTTATCTGGAGCAAGCTCGCGTTTTATTTAATCGCATCATCCAGCAAAACGATGCTGAGGCTTTAATCGCTTTTCAATATCTGGCTTACAGCTACTCTATAGAAAGTAAATATTTTCTAGCTATTGATATCTTAAAAAAAGCACATGAGGAATATGATTCAGATTATCTGGTGCTAGCGCAATTAGCTGAAATCATGATGAAGGTAGGGGATTATGATCAGGCGATTTCCTATGCCAACAAATCCTTAATATTAAATCCTAGTAACCCCATATTAAGAATTAATTTGGCAGCCTGGCAGGCTAGCCGTACTTCAGACCCCTTGGAAATTCGAAGCTTATATGAATCATGGTGTAAAGATTATTTAGATCCACACGCAAAGCTGATTCCTTCCTTTGCTAATAAAAACAAAGAGAATAATAAAAAATTAAAAATAGGTTATGTTTCTGGTGATTTTAAAAATCATGCTATACGTTATTTCATAGAGCCTTATCTTAAAAATCATGATCATCAGAATTTTGAAATTCATGCATTCATGACGCAAGCAAGTGATCCCATCACTAGTGTCTTAAAAAAATATACAGATTATTGGCATGACGTTCAGGAGCACTCCATAGATGACTTATTTGCCTTGATTCAATCTCAGGATATCGATGTTTTAGTCGATTTATCTGGGCATAGCGAAGGAGAGAGATTAGAAGTCTTTGCTAGAAGAGCTGCACCTATACAGCTAACTTGGTATGGTTTTGTGCAGACTCTAGGTATGCAGCAGATGGATTATAGATTGACGGATAGTATGACTTGTCCTTTAGGTAGCGAGGATTATTACACTGAGAATTTATATCGCTTAGAGTGCTTTACTGCGTATGAACCACCATTAACCAGCGACGATTTTCCCTTAAGTCCTTGGAAAAAAAATAGCTATGTGACGATGATTTCACTCAATCACAGCAGAAAGGTGAGTGATACTGCATTAGTTTTATGGCGTGACATTTTAATTAATAATCCTAATGCCAAGTTGATTATTGTTTCTACAGAACGTACGCAAGAGGGTGCCGATGCGATATTTTTCCCTAGATTAGAACGTTTGAAATTGCCTTTAGATAGGATAGAAATTAAATCTAAATTAAGTATGCGTGACTTTATGCGTCTCGCTTTCTATGCTGACTTTGCGCTAGATTCCACGCCTATATCTGGTGGAGTAACTACCTTCCATACACTGTGGATGGGTTTGCCTGTGCTGACTGTGCAGCCAGACAAGCCGATTACTTTATTTTCTTATACTGCCAATATTTTGCGGACTTTAGGGCTGGATTCATGCATTGCTGATAGTCCCAAGCATTTTGTCGAGTTGGCATCCAATTTAATTAATCAGCCAAAGTTAATTGATCAATTAAGGGCGGAAAGTAGGCAGCGTTTACTGAATAGTCCCTATTTAGATCATCTAGCGCGAACCAAAGAACTGGAGCAGGCGTATCGAAAACTCTGGATAGAGTACGTAGCAAGAGCGGATTAATCTATTTAAACCACTTCTTTATAGTTCAGTTGATACTCACTCGAGTTATTTGCTTCCCTAGAGCGGTCATTTTTTTCCCCTGTTTCACCTCCTTTTTCCTCTGTCAAAAATAATTTACTCAGCAGGTCTGCTTGATGAATAAACAGGCCTGCCTAGTGTTTTAGCTATTGGCTTACTCAATAATTTTCAATTTACTAATATGTCGGATTATCGGCAAATAATTAGGCACGCTATTTGCTCATACATGGTTATTACAACCAGAGAGGGGGCTTTTTATGGAGTACTACGCTTCTGTTTCAGGAATGGCCGTGCCAAAAGTCGGCGATGTTAAAAGAATTGTAAAACGGACTCATATTGAGAATGTTCAGGATTTATGGCGTAAGCACGGATGGGTTCCACCTACCGAGTATCGTAATGAATTCAGTTCAACTCGCATTACCGATAAAACGGCTGCGATGTCTTAATGAGTTTATTGAAAGATTGCATGAATTGAACTGTAGTGCGCTGTTTGTTAGAAACAGCGACTACGAGTTCTTGCTAAACAGTGTCTCCTCCTATCCCCTGTTAAATTTTCTTTGGGAATATGGATTTGCCCGCGCACCTATGGTGATCGCGGGCTATTTTTTTGTGGATGAGGGTAGTAAATGAAGTGCTGAGTTGAATTGCAGCTTTGAAAAATATACCTAGCTTAGTAGGATTTTGTCTGAATCATAGTTATGCGTCATATGTAATTCCATACTAAATCTTTTTAAATATTTGACCAACAGTCGAACAGGAACACCATTTCCAAATGGAAGTATGTGTCTGTCATATAAAAACATTTTGTCGATTTCTTCCTGCAGTTTTAGTCTGACGATGCCATGCTTAGCATTTTGCTTAAAGATGATATCTTCAATTTGGTCTTCAAATGCGGTATCGCGTATATAAATTTTTCCTTCTATGAGTAAATGCTTTTCATCATCATCTACATGCACCCATAAATCATGCGATACACCTCTTTTCACATGAACTTCTTTTGCTGGTGTTATCTCTGAATAGACTTTTTGACGTTTCATTAATAAATGTAAACTACCTGAATCTACGTCTATGCAATCCAACACAGATAAAAAATCATCATTTGTCTGACTGCGTGATTCTTCTATTACTTCTAATGTGTCATGACAGAGTTGCGCTATATGATCTTTACGTATTTCATGATTAATTAAAGCTTTTTCTAGGGTATCAGTCACAATATGGAACTGGCTACGAGGTAATTGAATATTATGTGAAGCAGATGGTGTGGGTGATTCTTTATATTCACGCTCAGATTTTGGTGTGACAAAAGGCCAGTATTTTTTCAAATCCTTAAGAATCTGATCTTTCTTAGCTAAGAAAAGAAAATGTTTAGCCGCGTCTATTTCAGCCAACTTGTCGTAAAACTCTTTGATGGCTTCTTTATATGATTTGTTTTGAACATAAGCTCTTAATAAACTAGACATGCGATTTCTCAGTAAAATTCAAGCATAGAGCCTAATAAAAAAACTGTTATAAAGTATTGCAAGAGTTTTTAGTTGTTTGAGTGAAGTTTTTTATCGGATTTATTATTACTAATATAAATCTATAAATTTAAAAATTATTCTATTATTTGTATCAATCATAGAGCATAAATTCATTCTTGTCTTATCAGCACCTTTTGGCTGAAATCATTCGAATTTGTTTTCTTGCCTTCAATAAAAAAATTAATTAATTAATAACTAATCATGCTCAATGTTTTTTTGCTAACAACTAAATTAAGTATTTATCTCCAAAATTTTCATTTAGTTAAAAATCGACAGCTTGAGGATTTTCTTAAGCTGAGCTGGCGTTCAATCAACTCTGCAATAAGTAGATGGGCCTAAGGGAATCTTCCATTTCTGAAGTTGTCTAGGCTAGCTATAATGAAGGCCAACCATGAACGTTAACCATGGGCGTCAACCCAACCAACTTCTAAATTCATGATAAAAAAGCGTAGTGTTAATTTTTATTTGAAACTATTTGGCTTCTTAATGATTTCCTCACTGAGTCAATCTGCTTTTGCCGAGTGGACCATGCTTACAAAAGATAAGCGTGACAATATCTATTATTTGGACTCTGTCATTACAAAATCTGGAAAAATATCCAAAGCTTGGGTATTAATTGATTTTGCTGATCCTATGATTGATGTGCATTCCGTGAAGCGCTTGTATGAAGCGAATTGCAACACAGGCCGTATTAGAATTTCTTACAAGATGTTTTATTTAGAAAAAGGTGGAATAGGTACGCTTCGGTCTACGGATGCAAAGCCAGGATTTTGGAATTATCCAGCACCCGCATCAATTAGCGAAAAATTGTTCGATAAGCTATGCGGAGATTCATCGGATACTGAAGACAAAGCTGCTAATACAGAACCGGTTGTGAAACCTAGTCATTAACAATTCTTGCAATCAGAGGAAATTTCTGTAAGCCTGCTGCATTATGTCAGCAGGCTTTTTTTCTGATTCAACACTTTCTAAACTAAGTCTATAATTTTTTTGATGTGTATTCTCATTTTTATTTTGTGATATTGAGCTATGAAAAAACAACCTACACAACGACGCGTACTGGGTGAGAAGCATGAAGGAAATTGGGATGCTGTAATTGCTGCACCTTTTGGTCGACTAGGTATAGAAACAGAGATAGTTGATGGGAGTTTAATGGTAAGCCAGATATGTTACCTGCCTCAAGAGACTGCATTGCAGCGACCACAAACTGCTCTAGCAAAAGAAGTAGAGCGCCAATGCAAAGCTTATTTCAATAATCCTGATAGTCAATTCGATTTACCACTAAAACCTGCAGGCACTTTGTTTCAGCAAAAAGTCTGGTCTGAGATTGCAAAGATAGTACGCGGTGAAGTACTTACTTACGGTGTGATTGCCAAGAAAATTAAAAGTGCACCGCGTGCTGTAGGGCAGGCTTGTGGTTCGAATCGCTATCCACTCGTAGTGCCTTGCCATCGCATTGTTTCAGCGACGGGTATAGGAGGTTTTGCGCATCAAGATGGAGAAGGCTTTCACCGCTCTGTGAAAACTTGGTTACTACGTCATGAAGGTTTGCATGTTTAATTCAGCGCGGAAGTTTTATGACTCAGCTGATTATTAAAGCAAATTAAATTTTACTCAGGTGCAGCTTCGGAGGCGGGGGCGTCGATCACGTTATCTGCATCATGTGTGAGAGCGACTTCGCTTTGTGCTTCACTCTCATGGGCGACCACAGTTTCAATGCCCGCCATGTGTGCATTTAATTCATTTGGGTCGTAAAATTTAAACTGCAGTGAACGAGCAGTTTTAGCGCCCAACTCAGTTAGATAGTACTGACCATTATTGGGACGTACATAACCCATGCGGATAAGCTGATCTATCCGTTGTTTGAGTTTTTCGCTGTCCACCACGATTTTGCCGGCGTTGGCAGACGTAACCAAAAACTCCATGTCATCAGTAGAGAGAACATGCATAGTTATCTCCGCTCCTTAAGCGGTTATCTAATACTGGCTAAAGTAAGCCAATGTGATTATAAAAGGAATTTAAACCTGATTTACTTATGTTACGTAAGTAAATAGCTGAGATAGCTTGAATAATTATTTAAAAGATAATTATTTGAGTTAATTTATTAGTAATGCAATCAATTGAATGCGTGATTTTTTTTAACTGAGCTTCAAAATAGTCAGTAAAAGTCGACATAGTAGGCGTGAAGATTGTTTTCCATAACGTATTGCTAAAATTGTATTATATTTTTTCCGCTCGCACAGCGCGTCGCGTAATAGTTTGGGATGAAGAGGGTTAAAAGTGAAACGTTTATTTATCTTTTTAATGCTGTCCACTGGTGTGCTGTTAACCCAGCAGGCGTTCGCACAGCTAGAGCCTTTGCCTTCTTTGGTTTCGCCTTTGCCAGTGTTGCCTACACAGCCAACGAATAATCCAGACTTCGTCGTAAAACAATTACATTGCGTGGATTACGATGTGGGTGGTGTTGTGGTCAATAAAAGTAAACAACCGTTTTATGGCACGCTGTATATCGCTGTAAAAGATGAAGAAGGCGATATTGTTGGTCGAACTAAAGTAAAGCTGAGAGTAGATGCAGAGAATGGTAAGCGCTTTGCTGTTTACTACATTAATACCTTGAATTGCGTAAAGCATAAATTCGACTTTAAAGTGGAATAATGCTCCACAGCTGATTATTCACAAACGCTTTGATACTTTTCTATCGCTCTTCTTAATTTCTTTTGTGCTTGCGTTTGCTGTTGTAAATTTAAATGCAAACCGCTTGCATCTTCTTGCTTCCATTTTTTATCCAAAGCCAAAGCCTGACATCGCTTACGCTTAGCTTCCAGACTACGTTGTTGCATATGCAGAATTTGTGCGTCTTGACGCTCACGTAATTCACGTAAATTTTGTAAGCGGTTAAGTTCTGCTTTTTCTTTCGCACTCGTATCCTTAGTCGATTTAATCTCTGATTGTAGTGCGGGTTGCTGTTGCAATTTTTCTGCAGTAGGCTCACAAGGAATGTCGCTATAGATAATGCCTGAATTCGCAGATGCACATTTATAAATAGCATGTGCAGAGATATTGATTAACAATAAAAATAAAGCAAAAGCGAGTTGTATGGCAGGAGTGAAATGCATGATGGCTTTCCATCTTTTTAAGCATGCATAACCAGACAATTCAACGACTGACCCGAGAGCGAGCACTGCGAAAAGTTAAATTGTGTGCCTAGTGCTTAAAGTATTTTGCCGGGGTTCATCAAATTATGCGGGTCGAGTGCATGTTTGATGGCTGACATCATAAGCATTTCTGTGGAAGATTTATAACGTTTGATCTCGTCACGCTTTAACGCGCCTAGACCATGTTCAGCAGAGATAGATCCGTTGTACTTATGCACATGATCATGCACGATGAGATTAATTGCAGCCTGATTTTTTAAGAATATCTCATCAGACTGACCCTCAGGTGCGGAAACGTTATAGTGCAAATTCCCATCACCTAAATGTCCAAACGTCACCATGCGACAGTCTGCATAAGCATTTTGTAGTGCAGCATCGGTTTCGGTAATAAATTGCGGTATATGCGATACAGGCAGGGCAATATCATGCTTAATATTTTTGCCTTCTGTTGCTTGAGCTTGTGAAATATGTTCGCGCAAATTCCACATAGTTTTTGATTGTGCTAAAGAGCTAGCTAGTACGGCATCAAGAATAATATTTTTTTCAGTCGCACTATTAACCAAAGCTTCTAAGCTATTTATCGCATGTTGCTCAGATTCGGAGTCGGATAACTCGAGTAACACATACTGAGGATGACGTTGCGTAAAAGGCAGGGATAAATTCTTGAAATGCTTTTCTACTAATTGCAAACAAAAATCTGACATCAGTTCAAAGCCAGTCAGACTAGCACCACATTGTTCTTGTGCGATGCTCAGTAATGCCACTGCATGCTCGGCAGACTCTAGAGCAAACATGGCCGTGAGTTGTGCACGCGGCTGAGCGTAAAGTTTTAATACTGCAGCAGTGATAATGCCTAGTGTGCCTTCAGCGCCTATGAAGAGTTGTCGCAAATCATAGCCCGTATTATCTTTGCGTAAACCACGCAAGCCATTCCAGATTTCACCTGAAGCAGTGACAACTTCAAGTCCTAAGGTGAGTTCACGCATATTTCCATAACGTAGAACCGCAGTACCACCTGCATTAGTAGAGAGATTGCCACCTATGGTGCAACTACCTTCTGCAGCTAATGAAAGAGGAAATAAGCGCAGATGTGACGCTGCATATTCTTGTACTTGTTGTAGTAAACAGCCAGCACCAACTGTGATGGTATTGTTTTGCGTGTCTATCGCTTGAATTTGATTTAAACGACTGAGTGAAAGCACAACCGCTAGCCCAGTTTGATCGGGCACACTACCTAATACCAAACCAGTATTTCCGCCTTGCGGAACGATAGGCGTCTTTGTTTCCAAGCATAGATTAACTAATTCAGCGACTTCTTTTGTGTTGGCGGGTTTGAGCACGGCGAGTGCATTGCCCGTGTAGCGACCGCGCCAGTCAGTGAGATAGCCAGCCATATCGGCGCCCGTAATCACATGGTCTGCACCAATAACATCATTGCAGCGAGAAAGAAATGCATTACTCATGTGTCGCAGAGGCTTTTTTGATAGCTTCATTTGCCATTCTTTTTGCTTCTTGTTTATAAGGACGCAAAAAGAAAATCGCACAAAAGAAAAATACAGTGGAGAGCGCAATCTCTACGGAAGATAAGAAGGCAGACATACCACGCTCACTCCATGCACGCACCACACCCTCAATGAAATATAAATGCACCATCATTGATGCCCATTGCAAGGTGTAGATGTCTCGGCGTAACACACCCGCTAAAGGTAACAGCAGAGGCAGAGCTTTGATTGCCATCCATGAACCACCTGGACGCAATGGTGCTAAGACGAGTTCCCAAGTGGTACAAAGCACAATTAATCCAACCAGACTAATTACTGCGCAAATGTGCAGCAGGCGTTGAGAGCGTGGCATAGGTGCTTTATCCATTATTGTGCTTGTAATTTAATTGTGTTGAGTGCCAGTCTTTTACCTAAGGCGATAGCGAGTTCACGTGTTTCTTCTGTCAACGCTAATTCCCCCGAAATGCCTGACCAGTGTGTTGCGCCATAAGGCGAACCACCACTACTTGTCGTCATGAGATTTTTTTCTGT
>JAXISQ010000044.1:0-9233 GCA_034680505.1 Noviherbaspirillum sp. | reverse complement strand
TAATGCTTGCGTACGATTTACTACTTTTAATTCTCTAAAAATAGCGCTGACATGAGCCTTGGCTGTGATTTCTGCAACGGCTAGTTGTGCTGCGATTTCGCGATTCGATTTTCCCTGACAAATAAGACTTAATACATCAATTTGTCTTTGAGTTAATTTTATTGCGTGCCTTGTATCTACTGATCTTTCTCCATCCGCAGCAATCCAGTTAGCCTGAATCTTAGTCCCATCTATGATTTTTTTTAAGGCAGCTATCTGTGAATGAGGCGGTGCTGTTTTACTGATAAACAATTTTGCACCTGCATGTATGCAAGAAGAAATTTGCATGTAGTCATCGCTAGCTGAAACGATACAGAGTGGGTTATCTGGATATTCAGATGCTAACTGGTAAACAGCCGCAATACCTGCTAACTCTGGCAATGCAAGGTCTAACAAAATAATCGTTGGCCAACCTGTTAAGTTATTTTCCTCGTCAATTTTTTTCTTGCCTAAGTTGACGTTAGATTCGCCAATCACCCTGTGATCAGGTATCTCACTTTTTATTAAATTGATGAGAGCATCTCTATATAGAGGATGATCTTCAATGATAACGATGGATGGTTTCATGAATTACCAGTCTTTATTAACTAATTTTTATAAGCTATGCAGCTTAGTATAAATGACTGTTAGGTTTTCTCATCCTATTCTTTAAGCCCTTGGTACTTTGCTTGAGAGCTTCTTTTTAAGCCTCTTTTGTTAACTCATAGCGGCATCGCTTTTGGGTTTTTGATGATTTTTTCATTTACCTTCATTAATTTATTGGCAACTATAAGTTGTTTTTTTCCTCCTTTTCCGTTCTCCAAGTCATTTTTACTAGGTGATGCATGAAAGTTGTAGTGTAAACCTAGATTGACGTAAATAACCGTTGACACCTAGTCAAATAGTTATTAGCCTCAGTCATATCTTGGAATTCGTTATTCGTAGGCCTGCAAAGGAACGTTTGCAAGCTTTTGCAAAATTACATAAAAGGCAATATTTAGGCTGGGTCAAAACACCGAACTAAATACACATTGAGGCAAGACTCATGATCATGAATAATTCTGCTCGAAAAGTTCAAAGTGCAAACTTGAGTGCCAGAGTTGTCATCGTTACGATGGATAGTCATTTAGCGAGTGCCACCATTCGCGCGCAAAGCGTGTTGTCGCGTTCTTTTCCTGGATTGACTCTCACAGTTCATGCTGCCTCTGAGTGGGGCAATAGTCCTAGCGCACTGGCGCGCTGCATAGAAGATATTGAGCAGGCTGACATTGTGATCGCAGCCATGCTGTTCTTAGAAGATCATTTCCTCCCTGTCTTACCTGCGTTAATTGCTCGTCGCGATAAATGCGATGCGATGATTTGTGCTTTATCAGCGAGTGAAGTCATGCGCCTTACTCGCATGGGTAAATTCAGCATGGATGGTAAGACTAGTGGCCCTATGGCATTACTCAAACGTCTTAAAGGTAATTCCAAGCCGGGTGAGGGAAGTAAGCCTAGCGCTGCAGGCGCAAGACAAATGAAGATAGTGCGACAGTTACCTAAGATTTTGCGTTTTATCCCAGGTACTGCGCAAGATGTTCGCATCTACTTTTTAGTATTGCAGTATTGGCTTGCTGGTTCAGAGGAAAACATCACCAGCATGATCGCAATGTTGTTGGACAATTATGCAGATGGTCCAAGACGTGGTTTACGTGGTCAGTTTAAGGTTAAGCCGCCGGTTGAATATCCTGAGGTTGGGCTCTATCACCAAAACATGAAGGGTGAAGTGCAGAACAAGGGCATGTCTGAATTGACTGCGAATCTTCCTTCGGTTGCAAAAACAGGTAAGCGCGGCACAGTTGGTTTGTTATTGCTGCGTTCTTATCTGGTAGCAGGTAATGCAGCTCACTACAACGGTGTGATCACAGCGCTTGAAGCACGTGGCATGCGTGTGGTTCCTGCATTCGCAACAGGTCTCGATGCACGTCCTGCAGTTGAAAAATTCTTTATGAAAGATGGTCGCTCTACAGTTGACGCCATCATTTCACTCACTGGTTTTTCTATGGTGGGTGGTCCTGCCTACAATGATTCAAAATCAGCAGAAGAAATTCTTGCCAAACTCGATGTGTATTACCTCTCTGTCATGCCAGTGGAGTTTCAAACACTGGAACGTTGGGGCGCGAATGAACGTGGTTTGATGCCAGTTGAAGCCACCATGATGGTAGCCATTCCTGAACTCGATGGTTCAACCGGTCCTATCGTGTTTGGTGGTCGCAGCAATGGTGATGGAGATCAATGTACGGGATGCAGTCGTCGTTGTGTATTCCCTGCATCTGAGAATGAACATGACATGCAAGTTTGTATAGAACGTGCTGATATGTTGGCTTCGCGTGTTGGTAAGTTAATTGACTTAAAACGTGCAGAGCGCGCGAATAAAAAAATTGCTGCTGTCGTGTTTAATTTTCCACCAAACGCAGGCGCTACTGGAACAGCAGCTTTCCTCTCTGTCTTTGAATCGATGTTTAATCTGCTCGCCTCTATGAAAGCAGCAGGCTATACCGTCACCATGCCTAAGGATGTCGATGATTTACGCGAGAGTGTGATCAAAGGCAATGCTGAACAATATGGCGCGATGGCGAATGTACATGCAATGATTTCAGTGGATGATCATGTACGCCGCGAGCGTTGGTTAAAAGAGATTGAAGCGCATTGGGGACCAGCACCAGGGCAACAACAAAGTGATGGTCGTTCAATTTTTGTATTGGGTGCTCAATTTGGTAACGTACTAGTAGGTATACAGCCTGCCTTTGGTTATGAAGGCGATCCTATGCGCTTGTTGTATGAAAAAGGCTTTGCGCCTACTCATGCATTTTCTGCTTTCTATCGCTACTTACGTGAAGACTTTGGTGCTTCTGCTGTACTGCATTTTGGAACACATGGTGCGCTTGAATTCATGCCAGGTAAACAAGCTGGTATGTCGGGAGATTGTTGGCCTGATCGATTAATTGGTGATCTGCCTAACTTCTATCTCTACGCATCGAACAATCCTTCCGAAGGCATGATAGCTAAGCGTCGTGCTGCAGCGACCTTAATAAGTTATCTCACACCACCGATTGCGCAAGCAGGTTTATATAGCGGCTTAGTGGATTTGAAAGCATCACTAGAACGTTTACGTGGCTTAGATCCTGAATCAGAATCTGAACGTACAGAGCTGACCATTCTTGTACAGACTCAAGCAGCAGAACTTGAATTAGCATCGATGGAACCTGCATGGGGTGATGATGCCGATGACAAAGTACAAAAGCTCTACAACGATGTGCTTGAGTTTGAATACACATTGATTCCTGAAGGCTTGCATGTGATTGGTCGCCCTATGTCAGTCGCAGAGCGTACTGATATGTTGTTATCTATTGCGGATGCATCACATGGTGTACAGCCTACTCCTGAATTGCGTAACACCATACAAGCTATGCTTACAGATAGTCAGTCAGCAGTGATCACATCTGAGCATGCAGAGCTGATGAAGTCACTCGCTGAAATTGATCGTGTGCTGTGTGAAGACAATGAGATCAATGGCATCTTGCATGCACTTGATGGTGGCTATGTACGTCCAGCTCCAGGCGGCGATTTAATCCGCACGCCAGAAGTTTTACCTACTGGCCGTAATTTGCATGGCTTTGATCCTTTCCGCTTACCGAGTGCCTTTGCTGTTAAAGATGGTAAGCGTATGGCTGAGCATTTACTACAGCGCTACACACAAGATGGCAATCCACTGCCTGAAACTATCGCGTTGGTGTTATGGGGTACAGATAATCTAAAGAGTGAAGGTGCACCGATTGCACAGGCGTTAGCCTTAATGGGTGCGAAACCACGCTTTGATAGTTATGGACGTTTGGCTGGTGCTGAATTGCTGCCACTAGAAGAAGTGGGGCGTCCACGGATTGATGTCGTCATTACCTTATCCGGTATCTTCCGTGATTTACTGCCTATGCAAATTAAGTTATTGGCGGAGGCCGCTTTCTTAGCCGCTTCAGCTGATGAACCTAGCGAGATGAATTTCATACGCAAGCATGCATTAGCCCATCAAGCCGAACATGGATGTGATCTTGAAACTGCTGCACTACGTGTGTTTGGTAATGCAGAAGGTGCGTATGGTTCGAATGTCAGTCAATTAGTAGATAACAGTCGTTGGGATGACGAAGATGAACTCGCTGAAACCTATACCAAGCGTAAAGGTTTTGCGTATGGTGTGTCAGGTCGTCCAGTGCAACAAACAGCATTACTCAAAAGCGTTTTATCAGGCGTCGATTTAGCGTATCAAAATCTTGATTCAGTTGAACTTGGTGTAACAACCATTGATACTTATTTCGATACATTAGGTGGTATTAGCCGAGCAGTGAAACGCGCTAAAGGTCCGAACGCTCCAGTTGCACCTGTCTATATCAGTGATCAAACGAAGGGCAGTGGAACGGTGCGTACTTTGACTGAACAAGTCGCTTTAGAAACCCGTACGCGTATGTTGAATCCTAAATGGTATGAAGGTTTACTGAAAAATGGTTACGAGGGTGTGCGTCAAATAGAACTGCATGTCACCAACACCATGGGTTGGTCAGCCACGACTGGTCAAGTTCAACCTTGGGTGTATCAAAAGCTCACTGAAACCTTCATGCTCGATCCAGAGATGCGTGAGCGTATGGCTAAGCTTAATCCAACCGCAGCTGCACGCGTTGCTAGTCGCTTGCTAGAAGCTTCCAATCGCGAATTCTGGAAGCCTGATGAAGAAACGCTCGCACAACTCAAGCGTGCGGAAGAAGATCTAGAAGACCGATTAGAAGGCGTCTTCGAAGAATAAAGCCTCTTTCTTTAATGACTTATTATCTTGCTATCTTTTCAATGTAATAGTTAGCTATCTACTAATACGCATCTTCCTTGCGTAATCTAAAGGTTATAAATGATATGCAGTGATAGAAAAAACTGCGTAACTCATAATTAATTTTTACTCACTGAAAGTTCTTTTTACATTCTCTAGGACTTCTGTTACTTTCTTCCCATTCAAAAAAGATTTAAACGTAATTTAAAAGAATGTCATTTAAGTAATGACATCGTGCGTTGTGTATTTGGCGGTACGAGGGGAGACAGTGCATGAACTTTAATATTGCGGCAGCAGTTCGTTCTGCTATGCCTAAGAAAAAATACTGGCTGATGTCCTCGGATGATGGATCTAGCGACCCATCAGGATCCTCCCGCTATTCCGAAAGCAATGACAACAAAGATGCCTGTCAGGCTTCTTTAATGGAAATTCTAGAGACGCAAATCATTCCAAGTTTGTTAGCGGCGAATGAATTTACTGAGCCGTTTTATTCAACAGATGGCGCAAGAACTGCGTTCCCCACAGAGATAGAAATTTCAAACTTTGCAGAACTTTGCACCGGTCTTGATGAAGAAGCGCCTAATTTATTTGTGCAAGGTTTGATGGCAGAAGGACTCAGTTCAGAGGCTATCTTCCTGCATTTATTGGCACCTGCGGCAAGGCATTTAGGCTACCTCTGGGATGAAGACTTATGTGACTTCTCTAAAGTCACCATAGGCTTATTGCGCATGCAGAAAATCACGCTGCGTTTAGGATCAGATTTCCAAGAAAAACGTAAATCAGCTTTGGAAGGCATGCGCGCATTGTTTGCTCCAGTACCGGGGTCTCAGCACACCTTAGGTGTGTTGATGGTTTCCGAATTTTTTAGACGCGAAGGTTGGCAAGTTTGGATGGAATTAGGTTCATCTGAAGAGAAGCTGTTAGCTGCGGTTAAAAAAGATTGGTTTCAAGTGATAGGTTTATCGATAGGCACGGAAGCACATGTCGAATCATTGACTGACACTATTCGATCGATCAGAGCAGCTTCAGCAAATCGCGATGTAAAGGTCTTAATCGGCGGCCCATTTTTAGCGTTATCACCGAATCTGTATAAAGAAGTAGGCGCTGATGCTGCTGCAGGTGATGCAGTCAGTGCTGTTGAATTAGCCAAAAATCTGTTTTCACTATAAGGCCTTATTTCCATAGTATGCTGATTCATTTTTTTAGCTGCAATTAGTCTTTTCTGCTGGCATGGTAATCTCTCCACTTTGCATTTAACAGCGCACCGGTGGATAGTTATTCACTCGCCGTTCATTACTCCATATTACGAAAATAAAAATATCATCTGCTTACGACTTATTAGCAGCAGATGCTTTCGACCTATTCTTTAGCCTACATCATGCCTAACCCGGAAAACACTGCATTAAGTTCACATGAAAAGCGCTCGTGCGCCTCGCTCGCAACAATTTATTCCATGCGCATGCTGGGCCTTTTCATGGTGCTACCTGTTTTTATTATGGAGGCACGTCAGTACCCTGGTGGTGATGATCCTTCCAGTGTGGGTTTAGCGATGGGCATGTATGGATTAGTGCAGGCCATGCTGCAAATACCTTTTGGATTAGCTGCAGATAAGTTTGGGCGCAAGCGCGTCATTGTGTTTGGTTTGCTTTTACTAGCGCTAGGCAGTGTGATTGCAGCATGTGCCACCAGTGTCGCGGGACTTGCACTGGGTCGAGCAATTCAAGGCGGTGGTGCAATCTCTGCTGCAGTGACAGCTTTGTTAGCAGATCAAACACGTGATCATGTACGAACTAAAGGTATGGCCTTAATCGGAGCAAGTATAGGATTAATGTTTGCTCTATCTTTAATTATTGGACCACTACTTGCAGCGCATGTAGGCTTACAAGGCATATTTGGTATTAGCGCTGCAATGGCGTTGTTAGGCATACTCATAATTCTCTATTGGACACCGCAAGAAGTCGCGGTCGAAAAGACAGTGCAAAAGAAAACATTTTCTCAATTGCGCACAACCTTAATGCAATCCGATTTATTGCGACTCGATTTTGGTGTCTTTATTTTGTATGCAGTGCAACTGGCAATGTGGGTAGGTATACCGAGTCTTCTGTCTCAAGCTGGTGTGAGTAATAAAGATCATGGTTGGGTTTATCTGCCGGCGGTGTTGCTGTCCTTTGTATTCATGGGCATGACTTTATTTAGAATGGAACGCAAGGGTAAGCTGAGACCATTATTTTTAGGTTCCATCGTGTGTGTGATGTTGGTACTGATTGCAATGGTGTTTCAAACAGAAGGAAAGCAGAATATTTGGATGCTAGGCTTTCTGATATTTTTATTTTTCAGTGGCTTTAATATTCTTGAAGCGAGTCAGCCTAGCCTTGCATCGCGTATGTCACCACCTGATTCACGTGGTGCTGTATTAGGGGTTTACAACACACTGCAATCACTCGGTATTTTTGCTGGTGGTGCAATGGGCGGTGTTATCAGTCGTGCGATAGGTTTGCAAGGATTGTTTTTAGCTTGTGCGGCATTGATGGCGATTTGGTGCATAGTATCGTGGCCTATGCAATTTATTTCGCCCAAACAAGTTAGTAGCAACGCCTAGTTAATCTAAAAATTTTTTTAATACAGCCAGAGATTGTTCGACATTTTCTTCTTGCGGCAAATGTCCTGTTTTTGGCAGTGCTTGCAGTTGAACTTTAGGAATGAGCTTTAAATAATCCTGCGCATTCGCAATCGGTATCATGCCATCCTCTTCTCCCCACATCAACAAAGTGTCAGCCTGAATAGTTTTCAGTCGTGGTGCTGGGTCTTTAAGTACAGTTTGATTCAAGCGCGCTACGATATTTTTTCTCACGTTGGGTGCGCACATTAAGTCATAGTAGCGATCAAGCATTGTGGAACTTAAACTCAGTGGATCTGCATAAGCAGGTAATAAACTCATTTTCAATATTGACTTAGGGAGAGCTACAGTCATAGCACTGAGCATCCATGAAGCTTGATGCGCTTTGTTGTATTCAAAACCTTCACTCGCAAATCCATCCGGTGAAATCAGCACTAATTTTTCTACTCGTTTAGGATGCGCTGCTGCGATCTGCCAAGCGAGTTTTCCGCCTAGCGAATTTCCAATAAAACTCGCTTTCTCGATGCCTAATTCATTGAGTAATCCGAAAATCACTGCGATGTCATGAGCATCTGAAAAATCATTTTTTTCATTCTTACCGCTGAGTCCAAAGCCTGGTAAATCCAAGCGAATGACGCGATAATTTTTTTCTAATGCGCTAGCCCAAGCATCCCATGTATGTAAGCTAGATCCAAAGCCATGTAAAAAAATGAGAGTGGGAGAATTTTTATTGCCAGTGTCACGATAATGCAGCCGTGTACCAGCTATTGTTATAAATTGACTTGGGGCTAGTGCATATTTTTTTGTAAGTTCATTAAAATCTTTATCTGGTGTCCACGCCAGATAGACACACGCTACAATGCCAGCAAGCAGTAAATAAATCATAGGCTTTATTAATTTTTTCATTGTGTGCAAAATAGCTCTGCTAGGTATTGAAAATAAATTGGTTTTAGCTTTGAGCCCAACCTTATCACAGTCTTATTTGCCGTATTATTTGCCTGAACACTATTTATGAATTCATCTAAACGCATCTTTGTTATCGGAGCTACTGGCACCATAGGTCGTGCAACTGTGCAGGCACTGGTAAGACAAGGACATGATGTGGTGTGTTTTATTCGTGCTCGTGCAAAGAAAAAAGAAAATAGCCAAGCTGAGGTTTTATTTGAAGGAGCATCGATTCGTTATGGTGATGTAAGAGATCCGCACTCGATCAGCGAGCAAGGATTTAAAAATGAAAAGTTTGATGTCCTCGTTTCTTGTTTGGCTTCACGTACTGGTGCGCCCAAAGATGCATGGGCGATTGACCATCAAGCGCATATTCATGTTTTAGAAGCAGCAAAATCAGCTGGCGTTGCACACTTTATTTTGCTATCAGCGATTTGTGTGCAAAAGCCACTACTCGCATTTCAGCATGCCAAGCTCGCTTTTGAAAAAGCGTTGATGGAATCAGGGTTAACTTATTCAATAGTACGACCGACTGCTTTTTTTAAATCATTGTCGGGTCAAATAGAGCGTGTAAAAAATGGGAAGCCATTTCTTTTATTTGGTGATGGAACGCTAACTGCATGTAAACCAATTAGCGATGATGATTTAGGTGATTTCATCGCACGCTGTATTGATGATCAACAGCGGCATAATCGCATTCTTCCTATTGGCGGTCCTGGTGCTGCCATCACACCGAAAGAGCAAGGTGAAAAATTATTTGCATTGCTAGGGAAAGAAGTGCGTTTTAAACAGGTTCCGCTTGCT